>JAUNUL010000058.1:9992-11997 GCA_030538175.1 Propionibacteriaceae bacterium
GCAGCGTGGTCGCCGCCCCTGTTGGCCCCCTCCGCTGGCGGGGCCACCGCTGTCCCGTGGCCCTCGGTTGCGATCACGAGATCCATGCCGGCAGTCCGCAACCAGGCCTGTGCCCAGTCGTCCAGATCGTGGGCGCCGGCCCGCTCGAGCGCGGCCAACAGGTCTGCGAACTCGGCGTTGCCGAAACGATGCCGGGCGATGAAGTCGCGGAGTCCAGCGCGGAACACCTCGACTCCAGTCGCAGCGACGAGTTGTTTCAACACCCCCGCACCCTTGGCATAGGAAATCCCGTCGAACTGCGCCAACGCCGCCTGGGTGTCCCCGGCTCCCGTCGCGGCGACCGGATGGGTGTTGGGGCCCAGGTCGGCGATCACCCCCCAGTCCTTGCGGTTGAGGCCGAAGTCGACCCAGAGTGGATAGTCGGTGTGGGTGGTGCAGATCTCCTGGGCGAGATATTCGGCGAACGACTCGTTCAGCCACAGGTCGTCCCACCAGCGCATCGTGACCAGATCGCCGAACCACTGGTGGGCCAGCTCGTGAATCACGGTCCCGGCCCGCGCGGCCCGCTCGGCCCGCGTGGCGGCACCCCGGAACAGGAAGGTGTCCCGGAACGTCACGCAGCCGGGGTTCTCCATGGCCCCGGCGTTGAAGTCGGGCACGAACGCCTGGTGATAGTCACCGAAGGCATAGCGTTCTGCGAAAAGTTCGGGGAACGCCGCAAACCCCTGTTTGGTGACCCGCAGGATGTCATCGGCCTCCGTGCTGAGCTCTGCGGCCAACGATGCGCGCGCGTGCAGGCCAAGCCTGATGCCGTCGTATTCCTCGATGACCGATGCATAGGGACCGGCGACGACAGTGACGAAATAGGAGGCCAGCGGGGGCGTCTCGACCATCTCCCACTCCCCCGACCTCACCTCCGTGCACCGTCCGTTGCCGAGCACCGTCCACTCCGGCGGCGTCAGGACCCGCATCGTGTAGGGCGCCTTGAGGTCGGGCTGGTCGAAGCTGGCGAACCAGCGCGGCCCTGCGTCCAGGAAGGACATCGCATAGAGATAGCGCTTGTCGTCCGCGGGGTCGACGTGCCGGTGCAGCCCTTCCCCGTCGTTGGCGTACGCCATGTCACCGCTCAACACGAGCGTGTTGTCGACGGCGGTCGGGGTGAAGAACAACCGATTGCCGTGGAGCCCCTCCGGGTCGAATGCGACACCGTTGAGCTCGGCACGCAGGAGCGTCTCGGGGCGGAAGTCGACGAAGGTCTGCTGCCCCGGGTGCCGATCGGTGAAGTCGATCGTGGTCGTGGAGCGGAACGAGTCGGGGTCGCGGACGTCGAGATCGATGGCGACCCGGCGTACCTGAAGGCGACGCGACCTGGCTTCCGCCTGGGCGCGGGTCAGTGGCGGCATGCCTGCAGGTTAGATCACCGGGCTTGATCCGTGTGGGCAGCAGATGTTGTGCGGCGCCGGCGTGCGCCCGGATCCTGATCCCTAGAGTGGTTCCATGCGCTTTGGACTGTTTATTCCCCAGGGCTGGCGATTCGACCTCGTCGGCATCGATCCGGCCGATCAGTGGCCCACGATGAAAGCACTGGCCCAGCGGATCGACCAGAGTTCCGCCTGGTCTTCGATCTGGGTGTATGACCATTACCACACAACCCCGAAGCCAAGCACCGAAGCCACCCACGAGGCCTGGTCGCTCATGGCCGGCCTCGGCGCGGTCACCGAGCGGGTTCGACTGGGCCAGATGTGCACCTGCATGGCCTATCGCCCGCCGACCTATCTGGCGAAGGTGGCGGCTACCACCGACCACATCACCGGTGGTCGTCTTGAGATGGGCATCGGCGCTGGCTGGTATGAGCACGAATGGCGCGCCTATGGCTATGGCTTCCCACGCGGACAGCTCTTATGCTCAGGACCGCGATTCTGGTGTGCCCACAACACCCTACGGGGCCATCAGGACCTCCCATGGAGGGTAGCGCTCAATGTGGACCTGAGCATAAGAGCTGTCC
>JAUNUL010000537.1 GCA_030538175.1 Propionibacteriaceae bacterium
ACCACCTCGCCGAGCCCGGAACTCACCTCCCGCTCGGGAAGCGTGCGTAGCAGATCGAGGTCACAAAGCACCGCGCGGGGTTCATGGAAGGCACCGACCAGGTTCTTGCCCTCCGGCAGGTCGATACCGGTCTTGCCGCCGACAGCAGCGTCCACCATCGCCAGGACAGTGGTCGGCACGCTCAGGAAATCCACACCACGCAGGAAGCTGGCCGCCACGAAGCCCGCCAGATCGGTGGTCGCTCCCCCGCCGACGCCGATGATCAGATCAGAGCGCGTGAAGCCGGCCGCCGCCAGGCCGCGCCAACAATCGATGAGGATCTCAGGGGTCTTGGCAGCCTCGCCCTCGGGAACGCCGATCGCCAGCACGGAGGCCCCACCTGCCCCGGACAGCCGCGAAACCTCAAGGGCTGCCTCGGCGACCGGTTCGCTGTAGATGACACCGACCCTGGCGGCATCGCCGATCAACCCCGGCAGCTTGGCCAGGGCCCCGCCGTCGATCTCGACCTGATAGGGCTGGGCTGTGTTCACCCGAACGGTGCTCACCGGGCCTCCTCGTCTGCTAGAGCCCGGATCACCTCTCGGGCGACCTGTGCGGGGGTGCGATGGTCGGTGCTGACCTCGATGGTCGCGACTTCGGCGTAGAGCGGCTCTCGCGAAGCTGCCAGGTCGCTCCACTTGCCGGCCACATCGCCCACCAACAGGGGACGCGTGGTGGTCTGGCCCACGCGCTTGACTGCTTCGCGGACGCTGGCCCGCAGCCAGACAACCTGGCGTCCAACCAGCGCGGCCCGAAGCTGGGGATTGGTGACGGCTCCGCCGCCCAGGGCGACCACCCCGCCGCCGTCCAGCGCCTCCAGGGTGGCCGCGAGCTCCTTGCTGCGGAAGCCCGGCTCGCCCTCGGTCGCGAAGATCTCTGAGATGGGGCGGCCTTCGCGAGCCTCGATCAGCAGGTCGACGTCGACGAACTCCAGGCCCAATTGTCTGGCCAGGGCAGCACCGACCGTCGTCTTGCCGACTGCCGGTGGCCCGACCAGGATGATCGCATCAGGCATGGATCGACAGCCCGCGCTCGGCGATCTGGCGCAGGTAGCCGAGGTAGTTGCGACGCGTCTCGTAGAGCGAGTCGCCGCCGAACTTCTCCAGCGCGACCTCGGCGAGCACCAGGGCAACCATCGCCTCGGCCACCACGCCTGCCGCAGGCACTGCGCAGACATCGGAGCGTTGATGGTGGGCCTGGGCAGCCTCGCCGGTGCGGGTGTCGATCGTGCGTAGCGCCCGCGGCACGGTCGCGATCGGCTTCATCGCAGCCCGGACGCGCAGCACCTCACCGGTGGACATGCCACCTTCAGTGCCGCCCGAATGCTGGGTGATGCGCTCGATGCCGTTGCCGCCGGGCCGGATCTCGTCGTGAGCCGCCGATCCGCGGACGCGGGCCAGCTCGAAACCATCACCGAGCTCGACACCCTTGATCGCCTGAATCCCCATCAGCGCACCGGCCAATCGGGCGTCCAGGCGGCGATCGCCCTGGCTGTGGCTCCCCAGCCCTGGCGGGCAGCCCCACGCGACCACCTCGACGACCCCGCCGAGGGT
>JAUNUL010000538.1 GCA_030538175.1 Propionibacteriaceae bacterium
GGCGATTGACGACCTGCTTGCGACTCGCTTCATCCTTGATCATCGCCATCTCCTCTGTGTTTGCGATCTGTGACCGGCTCTCCCTGAAGGGGCACCAGCGTACCCGCCAGGGTATAGGAGCCCAGAGAAAAGGAACCACTGACTCTTTATCCTGGTTAGTGCGGCCAGCGTCGGCCGAACCAACCTCGCCAAGGAGAACCCATGGGCCTCATGGACAAATTGCGCAACGAGTTCGTGGACATCATTGAGTGGCTGGACGATTCCCGGTCGACCCTGGCGTGGCGGTTCCCGCGCTACAACAACGAGATCAAGAACGGCGCGGAGCTCATCGTCCGTGAGGGCCAGGAGGCGGTGTTCGTCTATCGCGGCCAGTTGGCGGACAGGTTCGGGCCTGGCCATTATCAGCTCACCACCGAGAACATGCCGATCATGTCGACCCTGCAGGGGTGGAAGCACGGCTTCAACAGTCCCTTCCGGTCGGAGGTCTATTTCGTCAACACCCGACCCGTCACGGATCTGCGCTGGGGCACCGCCAATCCGGTGACGGTCCGGGACCCCGATTTCAAGATGGTCCAGGTGCGGGCGAATGGCCTGTGCGTCGTCCGCGTGCTTGACGCCGCGATCTTCCTGCGCCAGATCATCGGCACCGACTCGTCGGTCGACGTCGAGGAGATCGCCGAGCTGTTGCGCCGGGTCATCACCCTCGCGTTCTCCGACATGATCATGGAGACCCGCCTCGGCGTGATTGATCTGCAGGGTCGCCAAGTTCAGCTCGCCGAGCAACTGCGGGCATTCACGGCAGAGCGGGTGGATGACGAATATGGCCTTGCCATCGACTCCATCACTCTCAACATCTCGCTGCCGGAGGAGATCACCCAAGCGATGACGCGTGGCGTCGCCCGCGGCGTCGAGGAGAGCGGCTGGGCCAACAACCTGGGTGACATGCAGCGCTACCAGCAGGCCAAGGCCGCCGAGGCGATGGCGAACGCCGCCAACAACCCCGGCGGATCGGGGATGATGGGCGACATGCTGGGCGCCCAGATGGGCATGATGATGGGCCAGCAGATGGGGCAGGCGATGCACGGCCATGGCCAGCAGCCGGGCCAGGCACCGCAAGGCGGGTTCCCGGGCTATCCCCCAGCGGGTACGCCGGCCCCGCCGCCACCACCGTTGCCGTCGGCCGTCACCTATCACGTGGATCAGGGCGGCCAGGCTGCCGGACCCTTCACCGTCCAGCAGCTCCAGCAAGGCGTCGGCAGCGGACATCTGACAGCGTCGACCCTGGTCTGGGCGCAGGGCATGGCCGGTTGGACTCCGGCGGGACAGGTGCCCGGGTTGGCGATGCTGTTCGCGGAGCCGCCGCCCCTGCCCACCACTCCGCCTCCGCTGTCCGACACTCCGCCGCCCCCCAGCCCGGGCAGCCCGACATGACCACGGACCCCGGGCACCACCCGTCGCCCGTTCCGCCCCCGCAGGGATATGCACCCCCGCCTCCGGGCTATGGGCCACCACCGGTTGTGCCACCGCCCCCGCAGGGGTACGGCCCGTCGTCGGTGCCGGCGTACGGACAGCAGGCCCCTATGCCGAACCC
>JAUNUL010000059.1 GCA_030538175.1 Propionibacteriaceae bacterium
CGGTGTCACGTTCAAATCCCACCTCAACGGGTCGCTGCACCGCTTCACTCCCGAGGTGTCGATGCAGGTGCAGCACCAGCTCGGTGCGGACATCATGTTCGCCTTCGACGAGCTGACAACGCTGATGAACACCCGGGACTACCAAGTCCAGTCATTGGAGCGGACCCGGCTTTGGGCCGAACGCTGCCTCGTCGAACACGGCAGGCTCACCGTTGAGCGGGTGGGCAAGCCCTATCAGGCGCTGTTCGGAGTGCTGCAGGGCGCGCAATACGAGGATCTGCGTCGCAAGGCCGCGCGCGATCTGGGTTCGATGGAGATGACCAGTCCGGACGGCGAGCGCTGGGGATTCGACGGTTTCGGCATCGGCGGTGCGTTGGAGAAAGAGAACCTGGGGCGGATCGTCCGCTGGGTCACCGAGGAACTGCCCGAGGACCGACCGCGCCACCTGCTCGGCATCTCCGAACCCGATGATCTCTTCGCGGCGATCGAGGCGGGCGCGGACACGTTCGACTGCGTGCAGCCGTCCCGGGTGGCCCGCAACGCGGCCCTCTACACGGCGGATGGACGCTTCAACGTCGACACCGCCCGCAACCGACGCAACTTCGGCCCCATCGATGAGGAGTGCGACTGCTACACGTGCGCGCACTACAGCCGGGCGTACCTCCATCACCTGTTCAAAGCCAAGGAACTCACGGTCTTCACGCTGGCGACCATCCACAATGAACGGTTCACCGTCCGTCTCGTCGATGCGATCCGTGACGCGATGGATGCGGGGGAGTTCGAGGCGTACCGGACCGAGTTTCTGGGCCGATTCTATGGCGGCCCGGTGCCCGGCCGGGCCTGATCGATGCCCAAGTCCGCGACCGACGTGGGCGCTCGGGCCTCAGCCGACCAGCGCGGCCTGATAGCTCGGTTCCAGCCGCTTGATGCGGTTGATGATCAACGCGGTGAGCGGCATGAGGGCGTACTGCAACAGGGTCTTGTAGAGGAAGCCGAAGAACGTGTAGTTCGCCCACTGGCCCACGCTGGTGATCCCGATCGCGGTAGCGGCGACGGTGCAGAACACGATCGTGTCGACCAGTTCGCCTAGTCCGGTCGAGCTGATCATGCGGGCGAACAGGCCACGCTCCTGATGTCTCTTCTTCATCAGCGACATGACCAGCGTGTTGAGGTTCTGGCCAGCTAGGAAGCCGAGCACGCTCGCGAGGACGATCTGCCACACCGGTCCGAGCGCGACTTCGAGTGCCTGCTGTTTTGCGATGCCGTAGTCATCATCGAAACCCGGCAGGACAATGATGATGGCGTAGGTTGCGACGGCCAGGACGCTGGCGGCGAAGCCGGTGAAGATCGCCCGCCGGGCGGCTTTGGCCCCATAGATCTCGGTGATGATGTCGCCGCAGATGTACGCCAGCGGGAACAGGAAGAAGCCACCGTCGGTGATGATCGGGCCGAAGACGACACCCTTCGACCCGCCGATATTCGACAGCACGACGACCACGGCCATGAGGGCGAGGAGGACGGCGTAGTTGCCGGAGCCGACCGAGGCGTACGCGACTGGAGGAAGGGGAGGCCTTTTCACGTGCGAGAGTGTAGGCGTGACCCGGGAGCCATCCTGCCGGTTTGGACGTCCCCAATAGCCTGGGATTCTCGACTCATCCCGGTTTCCCGGAATCCCCAGTTCCCGATAACCCCCGAAAGGTTGACATGGGCTTCGAAGCCATCATCATTCCCCTGGTTCTTATCGTGGTCGTGGGCATCCTGCTCTTCGGTGGGCTGCGCACCAGCATCTTTTTCCAGGTGAAGACCCAGGAGAACGTGATCGTCGAGCGGTTCAGCAAGTTCCGCAAGGTTGCGGGTCCGGGTCTGAACACCAAAATGCCGTTCGTCGACAGCATCACCAAGCCGATCTCGCTGCGGGTCAAGCAGCTCGAGGTCAACATCGAAACCAAGACCAAGGACAACGTGTTCGTGACCATCCCGGTCGCGGTGCAATACGTGGTCGACGAGCACGCCGTGGTGGATGCGTACTATCGCCTCTCCGACCCCGAGGAGCAGATCCGGTCCTATGTCTTCGACACCGTCCGCTCGGCGCTGTCGACGCTGACGCTGGACACCGCGTTCGAGTCCAAGGACGACATCGCGACCACCGTGGAGGAGCGGCTGTCGCGGTCGATGGCCGAATACGGCTTCCGCATCGTCAACACCCTGGTCACCGATATCTCTCCGGATCCCCGGGTGCGTGACTCGATGAACTCGATCAACGCCGCCCAGCGCGAGCGCGACGCTGCCCAGTCGCTGGCGGAAGCCGACAAGATCAAGCGCGTCACGCAGGCGCAGGCCGAGGCGGAGGCCCGACGCCTGCAGGGTGAGGGCGTGGCTGCGCAGCGCAAGGCGATCGCGATGGGCATCGCTGAGCAGTACGAGATGTTGCGCGCTGCCGGCATCGAAGCAACCGCCGAGCACCTGCTGTTGATGACGCAGTATTTCGACACCCTCCAGGACATCGCCCGCAACGGCCGCTCGAACGTCCTGATGCTGCCGAACAACCCGGGGGCGCTGGGCGACATCTCCCGTGAGGTCCAGAGTGCGCTGCTGACCGGTCAGGAGGCCGACCGCGCCCGCACCGCCGGTGAGCAGGAGGACGCCGACGAGGCCAACCGCGCCCGCCGGGCCGCTGAACAGGCCCGGGCCGATGAGCGTCGCCGGACTGATGAGCTGGCTGCCGCAGACGCCCGTCGCCGACACGAGTTGGAGAGCCGTCAGGCTGGGTTGAGCGACGCCGCCCAGCGTGCTGCCGGGCACCTGCCCCAGGGCGTACGCGACGAACTCACCCGACGCTTCCAGCGCGACTGAGTCGTTGGCCGGCCTGGCCGGTCAGAGCCTGGACTGAAGCTGACGCTCCGCGTCCTGAGAGGTCAATCCTCCTTGGGATAGCGGAGCGTCATTTCTTCCAGGACGTCCATTTCGCCGTGTTGGACCGGTGGTGACCACAACGTCACGCAATAGTCCCGGGCCAACGAATCCACGACCCAGGACAGTTCGTGGCGGCTCAGCTCTGTGGTATCCAGCCCGCCGGGTCCGCGTTCGAGCCCGATGAGCGCGGACGCGAGGGACGCGACGGCATGGGGCGATCCGGCGGTTGCCGCCAACTCGCGGACCGTTGACGGGCGTTCTGTGCGGAAATGCTCGAAGAGATAAAGCGCCCCCGCCAGCACCGAAGAGGGTGAGTCATCGCGGGAGAGCGCGGCCAGGATGGCCGGTGACCAGTGCCCGGTCGTGAGGGCCGGGCTCAGGGCATCCTCCATTGGGCTGGCCGGCAGGTCGCCGAAGAACCAGTCGATGGTGGCCAGTGGATCGATCCGGGCGAACGGGCCGGACCGAAAGACCTCCGTCAGGTGACTGCCGACGAGGATCCCTAGGAGCGCCGCCGCTGTCCAGGCCTCGGGGTGACCGTGGGTGAGCCCTGTCGCGGATGCGCACCAACCCGACACGACATCGGGACCGGCGACGATGGCGGACGCAGCGACCGGGAGCGTCCGGAACAGCATCGATGAGGTGCGGAAGTCACTGCGCGAAAGCGTGCGCCGAGCCATCAGGTCGGCTTGTGCGCTGTCTTCGGCGAGCGTCGGGCCCCGATCGATCCCCAATGCGGGCACATGAGCCAGCCATCCTTGCGCCTTTGTGCAGCCCGGCCAGCCCCGGGTGACCGCTCCCCAGTGCTGCAGGCCCCGGCGAATGTGCGGTGTGGGGGGCGGGGGCTGGGCATCGTGCCCCGGCGTGAGTCCCGGGTCCCGGGCACGTGTGTGTAGGCGGTGCCGGATGAGGGCGTCCACTGTCCAGCAGAGCTGGGGGATGACCGGTCCCGAATGGACCACCGCACTGCCGGGATTGCGCACATCGCCCAGCAGCGCACCCAGCAACATCCCTCGGAAGCTGTTGGTGAAAGCCTCCGGGAAGCCGGTCGGGGGAGCGGTGTCCTGGCCCCGTGATCGATGGTCGCTGTGCACCATGCGGCCAACCTAGTTCAGGGATTCCGGACAAACCGGGGATTCAACAAACCTCCAATGCGGCATAGACCACAGCCGCAACCGCTGAGTCCCGGATGACCTATTCCAGCGGCAGTGGCAACATGGGTTCATGAGCACCGACAACGACCAGTTCATCGACGAAATGGTCCCGGATGGGTCCGAGCAGCTCGACCAGCTCGAGTCTGATCGCTCCTTGATCGATCGCGGGGTCCCCGATCCGTTGGATGAGGGCTATATCCCGCCGGACGATTGGTCGGTCGCTGAGGGGTTCGGCAATACGGCGGCCGAAATGCGTCAGGGGGAAACCCTCGAGATGCGGATCAAACAGGAAATCCCGGAGACGGATCCGCGGGCGGCCGAGGACACTGAGCGGGGCGACGAGGAAATCTTGGACGACCGGGAGGTTGGCCGCCTCCGTGCGGGTCGCCTGATCGATGCCAACCAGGGCTATCCGGGTGAGGACCGGGAGTCCCAGTTGATCGGGAGCGACGTCGGCATCGATGGTGCCGCAGCCAGCGCTGAGGAAGCGGCCATGCACATCATCGATGAGTCCGACATCGACCGCGAGACCGAGGACTGACTGACTCTGGCGGGCCGCCACGCTTCTGCGCAGCTGGCCCAGCTCGTGCCCTGCTGTCATCAGACCGACGGATGGCGTGTCTGCCCCGGGACTGTGTGTCGCCCGCACTTCGCGGGTGCCCGGCGTAGGCGGCCCGGAACGCTGTCCGGGGAGAAACCCGCCTGCCGGTGTCGGTGGCGGTCATTAGACTGAGCTCACACGTGAGTGACGTGGCGTCCGACAGGGGCCACGCCGTCGACATTTGAGCTTGGAGGCCCCCATCAGACCGCAACAAGTGGACTCGCCAGCACGGGCCGGTGAGTCGGGTTCGCGCCAGATCACGATCCCGGCGAGCATCGATATGGTCAACATCCTTGGTCCTGCGGATAGCTTCCTGCGCATTCTGGAGAAAGAGCTCGACGCGGACGTCCATGTTCGCGGCAACCAGATCACCGTGACCGGGGACCCGGACGAGCTGGCGCTGGCGAGCGAAACCCTGACCGAAATGGTCACCGTGATCCGCACCGGCCAGGGCCTCACCGGCGATGCCGTCGAGCGGATCATTGCGATGATGCGGGCCCACACCGACGAGCGGCCGGCCGAGGTGCTCACCGCCAATATCCTGTCGAGTCGCGGCAAGACCATTCGGCCAAAGACCCTCAACCAGAAGCGCTATGTCGATGCCATCGACGCGCACACGGTGGTGTTCGGAGTGGGGCCGGCCGGCACCGGCAAGACCTATCTCGCCATGGCCAAAGCGGTCCAGGCCCTGCAGAACAAGGACATCAACCGGATCATCCTGACCCGGCCGGCGGTCGAGGCCGGGGAGCGCTTGGGGTTTTTGCCCGGCACCCTCAGCGACAAGATCGATCCCTATCTGCGGCCGCTCTATGACGCACTCCACGACATGATGGACCCCGACGCCATCCCGCGGTTGCTGACCGCGGGCACGATCGAGGTCGCACCGCTGGCGTACATGCGAGGACGCACGCTGAACGACGCGTTCATCATCCTGGACGAGGCGCAGAACACGTCCATGGAACAGATGAAGATGTTCCTCACCCGGCTGGGGTTCAACTCGCGCATGGTCGTCACCGGTGACATCACGCAGGTCGATCTGCCCGGGGGGCAGAAGAGTGGGCTTCGGGAGGTTCGCCACATCCTCGATGGTGTTGATGACATCGCGTTCTGCACCCTGACCAATCACGACGTGGTGCGGCACAAGTTGGTGGGCCGGATCGTGGCCGCCTATGACCGCTATGAGTCCATTCTCGAGCCGCGCCAGGGGCGCCGGGTCCATGAACCTCGACAGGAGCGTCGATGAGCGTCGATCTGAACAATGAGTCCGGCATCGAGGTGGATGAGACCGGGTTGATCCGGCTGGCCACATTCGTCCTGGACGAGCTGCGGATCCACCCGCAGGCAGAGCTGTCGCTGCTCTTCGTTGACGAGCCCACCATGAGCGCCTATCACGAGAAATTCATGGGTGAACCGGGGCCGACCGATGTCCTGTCGTTCCCCATGGACGAGTTGCGGCCACCCAGCGATGACGAGGAACCGCCGCTCGGCCTGCTGGGTGATGTCGTGCTGTGTCCGACGGTCACCGCCGCCCAGGCGATCGAGCACGGCCGCAGCCCCGATGCGGAGGCGGAATATCTCCTGGTCCACGGCATGCTGCACCTGCTCGGATTCGACCACGGCACGCCTGCGGAAAAGGCCGAGATGTTCGGTCTGAAGGACCGTTTGCTTGCGGCCTGGGCGGACAGCCAAGGCGTGTGACGTGGACCGGATTGACTGGATAGCCCTGGGCGTCACGGTTGTCCTGACGGTGCTCGCGGGGCTCTTCGCGGCGGCTGAGGCGGCGCTCTATTCCTTCTCCAAGGCACGCGCTGATGGGTTGGTCGAGGAGGGCAGGCCTGGTGCCAAGCGGTTGGCGCTCATCACAGCCGACCCACCGCCCTATCTGAACACCACCCTTTTCATCCGGCTGCTGTTCGAGATCAGTGCCATCGCGTTGGTGGCGACCGTCGTCGTCACCAATATCACCGGCAATTGGCTCCGACTGCTGATCATCATCGGATCCATGCTGTTGGTGTCCTATGTGTTGTGGGGCGTCGCGCCGCGCACCCTTGGGCGCCAGCACGCGGACAGGATCGCGCTCGCGGCGTCCGGTCCGGTGTCGATGCTGACGTCGGTGCTCGGCCCCCTGCCCCAACTGCTCATCCTGCTCGGCAACGCCCTGACGCCCGGCCGGGGATTCGCCGACGGCCCGTTCAGCACCGAGGCGGAGCTGCGCGAGATGGTGGACAAGGCCGTCGCGAGCGAGCTGATCGAGGTGCGTGAGCACCGCATGATCCACTCGGTGTTCGACCTCGGTGACACCATCGTCAAAGAGGTCATGGTGCCACGCACGGATGTCGTGTTCATCGAACACAACAAGACACTGCGTCAGGCGCTGTCCCTTGCCCTGCGGTCAGGCTTCAGTCGGATCCCTGTGACCGGTGATGGCGGCCTCGATGATGTCGTCGGCGTGCTCTATGTCAAGGACGTCATGAAGCGCATCTATGACAACGCCAACTCCCAGACCTCGGAGAAGGCCTCGTCCATGATGCGGGAGCCCGTCTGGTGTCCCGACTCAAAGCCCGTCGATGAGTTGCTCCGCGAGATGCAGGCCAGTCGCAGCCACCTGGTGTTGGTCGTCGATGAGTTCGGTGGGACAGCCGGGATCGCCACCATCGAGGACATTCTGGAAGAGATCGTGGGAGAGATCGTCGACGAATACGACGACTCCGAGCTGCCGCCCTTCGTCGAGCTGGGCGTCGATCGCTATCGGGTCTCGTCCCGGCTGCCAGTCGACGAACTCGGACAACTCTTCGGTCTGGAAATGGACGATGAGGACGTCGACTCGGCGGGCGGGCTGATGGCCAAGGAGCTCAATAAGGTGCCGATCCCGGGGTCGATGGTGCGTGTTCACGGCCTGGAGCTCGTCGCAGAACGGGGTCCCGGGCGGCGCAACCAGATCTCCACCCTGCTGGTCACGCGGGTGCCGGATGACGACGATGACGATGCCGGGGTGGCTGCTGCCGCGGCCTTCACCGCGGAATCCGCAGACCGTGCGACCTGAGCGGCGTGTGCTTGGATGCAACAAGGGTCCTTCGTGCGAACAAGCCGTTCGTGGACAGAAGGACTGACAGAAGGAGATGACGGTGTCGCTGCTGGGCATGGGGGATGCAGGCCGTCCCGAGGGGTTCCGTTCCGGTTTCGCGTGCTTCGTGGGGCGCCCCAACGCAGGCAAATCGACGCTGACCAATGCGCTGGTCGGCAGCAAGATCGCCATCACCTCCTCGAAACCGCAGACGACCCGGCACGCGATCCGCGGCATCGTGCACCGACCGGATGCCCAGATGGTCCTGATCGACACCCCGGGGCTGCACAAGCCACGCACGTTGTTGGGGGAGCGGCTCAACGACCTGGTCCATGAGACCTGGTCCGAAGTCGATGTGATCGGTGTCTGCCTGCCGGCGGATCAGCGCATCGGTCCCGGTGACACCTATCTGGTGTCACAGATCGCCGAGTTGCCGCAACGCCCGAAGCTGATCGCCCTGGCCACCAAGTCCGACCTCGTGTCGGGGGAGCGCATGCGGCAGCACCTGCTTGCTATCGCGGCGATGGAGGAGAAGCTCGACATCCGCTGGGAGCACATGGTGCCGGTGTCCGCGGTCGCCGGTGACCAGGTCGACAAGGTGGGCGATCTTCTGGTGTCGTTGTTGCCGGAGGGGCCGGCGTACTATCCCGACGGCGAAATCACCGACGAACCCACCGAAACGCTGGTCGCCGAACTCATCCGGGAAGCTGCCCTCGAGGGCGTTCGCGACGAACTGCCGCACTCGATCATCGTCACCGTCGAGGAGATGGAGCTGCGGGCCAACCGCCCGGAGGACAAACCGCTGCTCGACATCTTTGCCAACCTCATCGTTGAGCGGGATTCCCAGAAGGGGATCATCATCGGCCATCGCGGGACCAGGCTTCGGGAAGTCGGCTCGGCGGCTCGCCAGCAGATCCAGCGGCTGTTGGGTACGCCGGTGCATCTCGACCTGCGCGTCAAGGTCCTGAAGGAGTGGCAGCGCGATCCCAAACACCTGAACCGACTCGGTTTCTGACCCACAGACGGCCCGTCGCCGCAGCGAATCCGACCATCCGAAACCAGCCGGCGTACACAAGGCGTGAACATTCGCTTGATGGCATAACTATGCGCTAGGCTCCGTCGCATGTCCAAGGTTCTGACCAGTCTCCCCGTCGGTGAACGCGTCGGCATCGCCTTCTCCGGCGGTCTCGATACGTCTGTTGCAGTCGCGTGGATGCGCGAAAAGGGGGCCATCCCCTGCACGTATACAGCGGATATCGGGCAATACGACGAGCCGGACATCGACTCTGTCCCCGGTCGCGCCGGTGCCTATGGCGCCGAGATCGCGCGCCTCGTCGACTGCAAGGACGCGCTGGTTGAAGAGGGCCTCGTCGCGCTCATGTGCGGCGCCTTCCACATCCGGACCGCGGGCAAGGTCTATTTCAACACGACCCCCCTCGGCCGTGCGGTGACCGGCATGCTCCTGGTCCGCGCCATGAAGGAAGACCAAGTCGACATCTGGGGCGACGGGTCGACCTACAAGGGCAACGACATCGAGCGGTTCTATCGCTATGGCCTGATGGCCAACCCGAACCTGCGGATCTATAAGCCGTGGCTCGACACCGACTTCGTCAACGAACTCGGCGGCCGCGACGAGATGAGCCAGTGGCTGACCGAGCGGAACCTGCCCTACAAGGACAGCAAAGAAAAGGCCTATTCGACCGACGCCAACATCTGGGGTGCCACCCATGAGGCGAAGCGACTGGAGCACTTGGACACCGGTCTCGACATCGTCGAACCGATTATGGGCGTCGCAGCCTGGCGTGAGGACGTCGAGATCGCGACCGAGGAAGTCACCCTCACCTTTGAGCAGGGTCGCCCCGTTGCCATCAACGGTGAGGACTTCGCTTCCAATCCGGTCGGTCTGGTCATGTTGGCCAACGAGATCGGTGGCCGGCACGGACTCGGTGTTTCCGACCAGATCGAGAACCGCATCATCGAGGCCAAGTCCCGCGGCATCTATGAGGCACCCGGCATGGCACTGCTGCACATCGGCTATGAGCGGCTGCTGAACGCGATCCACAACGAGGACACGATCGCGAACTATCACAACGAGGGCCGGCGGCTTGGTCGGTTGATGTATGAGGGTCGCTGGATGGACCCCCAGTCGCTGATGTTGCGCGAGTCGATCGTCCGTTGGGTCGGTTCCGCGGTGACCGGCGAGGTGACCGTGCGACTGCGCCGCGGTGACGACTATCAGTTCCTGGACACCTCCGGTCCTGCGCTCAGCTATCACCCGGACAAGCTGTCGATGGAGCGGGTCGGGGATGCCGCCTTCGGTCCCGAGGACCGGATCGGTCAGCTCACCATGCGCAACCTGGATATCGCGGATTCGCGGGCCCGTTTGGAGCAGTACGCCCAGATCGGCGTCGTCGGCGGCGCCACCGCCGAGCTCGTCGGCCAGCTGGAGAGCGGCGGCGCAGAGGCCATTTCCGCAGGCAAGCCCGAGGATGAGGGCGAGGAGTTGCTCGACCGCGCCGCCTTCGACCTCGGCACCGACTGATTTTCCCCCAGCAGCCAAGAATGGTGTCGCAACGATGACGAAGAGGGCGGGGACTCGCGGCCGTACGCGCGGCTGTGACCCCCGTCCTGTTCGTTGTCGGACGTCAGTTCTAGGCTGAGCAGAACGCGTCACCACGACGCAACCCAACCCAACGGAAGGCAGGCTCATGGCCACCGAAACCACTGGCACCGAGGACAGCACCCTCACCGACAGCGTTCGGGTCACCCGCACGCTGACGAAGCCGATCGACACCGTCTGGGCCGCGCTCATGACCGATGCCGGCGCGTCCGCGCTGCTCGGTGAAGGCGGTGAGCTGGGCAACAAGGGCGACGGCTGGCAGGCCGCCGACGGCACCTATGGCGTCACGCGCAGCTTCCACCCGCTGGAGCAGATCCGCTTCTCCTGGCACGCCGATGCCGACGCGCCGGCAACGCTGGTCGATCTCAGCATGAAGGCCGTCGACGACAACAGCACCCTGCTGGAGCTCGTTCACGAAAACCTCCCCGAGGACGCGGATCGCGACTATCTCACCGAGAAGTGGGATTCGGCGTTGACCCGCATCGAAGAGCAGGCGAACTGACGCCCGCGTATTCGGCATGCGGCGGTCGTTGCTGCACCGCGGCACCAACGACCGGCCCCCGGCCCCCGCATTCGGCATAGCCGTGCGGGGGTCGTCCATGTGCACGGCATGAGCGTTCAGGTGCGCGGCATGAGCGCGGAGGTGATGAGTGTTATTGTTCCGGCATGGCTCGGTCGACCCTCCTTCTTGGGTGCCGCAGCGAGGTCCTCTGACGGGATGGCCACCTCGCTGCGGAGTCTCGTGCGCCGTCCGCCGATGACCATTCGAATCAGCGAGGACCACCAATGAATTTCTCTCCCAATGCCTTCGGCACCCGTGTGCAGACGCGCCCCGTGCAGCAGCCGAGCCCGATGCCCTATCACCGCTACACCGCGTTCCAGCCGGTGGATGTGCCGGATCGGACGTGGCCGGCGAACAAGATCACCAAGGCCCCGCGCTGGCTGTCGACGGACCTGCGCGACGGCAACCAGGCGCTCATCGATCCGATGACGCCAGCCCGCAAGCGCCGCATGTTCGACATGCTGGTGCAGATGGGCTATAAGGAGATCGAGATCGGTTTCCCGTCGGCCTCGCAGACCGACTTCGATTTCGTCCGCCAGCTCATCGAAGAGGACGCGATCCCCGATGACGTGCACATCTCCGTGCTCACCCAGGCCCGTGAGGATCTGATTGAGCGGACCGTGCAGTCCCTGGTGGGGGCGAACAAGGCGAACATCCACCTCTACAACGCGACCGCGGAGCTGTTCCGTCGCGTCGTGTTCGGCATCGACGAGGCCGAGTGCATCGCGCTGGCCAAGCGTGGCACCGAGATGGTCATGAAGTACGCCGAGCAGACGCTGGGCGATGTGAAGTTCGGCTATCAGTATTCGCCGGAGATCTTCACCCAGACCCCGACCGACTTCGCCATCGAGGTCTGCAACGGCGTCATGGACGTCTGGCAGCCCGAGGCCGACCGGGAGATCATCCTGAACCTGCCGGCGACGGTGGAGATGTCGACGCCGAACACCTACGCCGATCAGATCGAGTATTTCGGCCGCCACATCCGCAACCGCG
>JAUNUL010000539.1:0-817 GCA_030538175.1 Propionibacteriaceae bacterium
TCCGCCGGTGCTGCCCGGCCCGCCGCCGTCCGGCGGCATCGACGGCCCGCCCGTGCCCGGCCCCGGATCCGGTCCGACCCAGTAGGATCCGGCCATGCCCGTTCGTCGCCAGGCCCGCCGCGCCGCCGAGGAGATCGTCGACGTCGACGCCCCGCTCACCCATTCCGGGGTTGACCAGGAACGGGTGGCAGCCGCCGTTCGCGAGATTCTGATCGCGGTCGGGGAGGACCCCGATCGGGACGGCCTGCGTGACACCCCGGCCCGGGTGGCGCGCAGTTACGCCGAGATTTTCGCCGGCATGAACGCCGACCCGGCCGAGATCCTGTCCACCACCTTCGATGTCGTCCACGAGGAGATGGTGCTGGTCAAGGACATCGAGGTGTGGAGTTCGTGCGAACACCACATGGTGCCCTTCACCGGCATCGCCCACGTCGGATACATCCCCGGCAAGAAGGGTGTCGCCGGGCTGTCCAAGATCGCCCGACTGGTCGACGCCTACTCCCGGCGCCTGCAGGTGCAGGAACGCCTCACCAGTCAGATCGCCGACGCCCTGGTCGAACACCTCGACCCGCAGGGGGTGATCGTGGTGATCGACTGCGAACACCTGTGCATGACCATGCGGGGGGTCCGCAAACCCGGCGCCCGCACGGTCACCTCGGCCGTGCGCGGTGCGCTGCGCACCCCGGCCACCCGCGCCGAAGCGATGTCGCTGATTCTGGGCTGACCCGCTCACCTCATCGCAACCGACCCAGCTCCGTTCCCGCGTCCGACGTGTTGCCGGCGGGTCGGGGCGGACGGTCACCGTCGGGCGCTCGGT
>JAUNUL010000539.1:827-1585 GCA_030538175.1 Propionibacteriaceae bacterium
TGGAACAGGTGTTGGGCCGACTCGTACACCGCCCGGGCGATCCGCTCGTGACCGGCCGCGTTCGGATGATCACCGTCAGCAGCCAACAAGTGGGTCGGATCGACGTCCCCGCTGCCCTTGAACGGGGTGAACAGATCCACGAAATGCATCCCGCGGGATTCGGCGGCCGATTGCAGCAGCTCGTTGGTACGGGCGGTGGCCCGATCGCTGGCCCGAACGTGCCCGTCGCCGCGTTCGGCACCGACCCGACCGTCGGCGCTGATGTTCCAGTAGCCGGTGATGATCACCGAATGCGGGTCGTTCGGCCGTCGGTGGGCCAGATCGTCGAGAACCCGTTCGATCCGGTGACCGAGTCGCGCGATCACCGCATCGGCGTGCTGCGGCGAGTTCTCACCGCGCAGCAGGCGGCGGGGAATGTCATTCGCGCCGATGGTCACGATCACCACGTCCGCCCTGCGCACCGAGCCGGCCACCCCGGGCAGACCGAGTTGGTGGTACAGCAGCCCGGCGGTCAGGCCGGGCAACGCACGATTCGCCACCCGCACCGGACGCTGCTGCTCCCGGGCGACGATCCGACGCAGCCGTCCGGGGTATCCCGCCGCCCAAGCGACGCCGGTGCCGGCGGGCACCGAGTCGCCTAGCACGGTGATCAGCAGTGGCTCGGACATCATTCCGCCGGGAGCTCGGCAACCGGGCGTCCCGCCCCCTTCTTCCGGCCGAAACTCGGTGCGGTGAGAAAGGCCTCGGCGCGCAACATC
>JAUNUL010000540.1 GCA_030538175.1 Propionibacteriaceae bacterium
CCACCGACTCACCGACCGCTTCGACGACGTGTCCGACGATCGCGGGGGGCAGGACCCCCGCGTGTTCCTCGTCGGGGACGCCTGCCACACGCACAGCGCGAAGGCGGGCCAGGGCATGAACGTGTCCATGCAGGACGGGTACAACCTGGGGTGGAAGCTCGCCCACGTGGTTCGCGGGAGGAGCGCGCCCGACCTGCTGGCCACCTACGCCGACGAGCGGATGCCCGTCGCGCGCAGCCTGGTGGAGTTCGACCGCGAGCGTGCCCGGATGAGTTCGGCCCGCCCGGAAGACCTCCCCAACGAGGAGGCGCTGCAGCAGCACTACGCCGAGTCGGCGGAGTTCACCGCTGGGTTCAGCGTCCACTACCCACCGGGGCGCCTGATCGGGGAGAGCACGCACCAGCACCTCGCCACGGGCTTCCCGATCGGACGCCGCTTCCACTCGTCGGCGGTCGTGCGGCTCAGCGACGTCAACCCGGTGGAGTTGGGTCACCTCCACGAGGCGGATGGACGGTGGCGTCTCTACGCGTTCGCGGACGGGCCTCGTCCGGGTGCCGCTCCCGCACTCGCGGCGTGGGCTGACTGGCTGCACACGGCGTCCGACTCGCCCGTGCGCACCCACGCGCGCGACGGGGACGACCTCGACGCGCTGATCGACGTCAAGGTGGTCTTCCCGTCCGGGGCCGGTGAGTTCGACGTGACGGATGTGCCGGAGGTCTTCCTGCCGGCGGTCGGCCGATTCGGGCTGCGTGACCAGGGCAAGGTGTTCGTGACGGATCCGGCCTCGGACATCTTCGCCGCGCGCGGCATCGACCCCGGCGGGGCCGTCGTCGTGGTGCGTCCCGACCAGTACGTCGCCCATGTGCTTCCGCTGACCCACACGCAGGGTCTGGCCGAGTTCTTCACCCGGGTGTTCAGCTGAGGGAAGGCTCGTGCGGCGTCACCGCGCTTCCAGCCCCCAGTGCGGGAACACGGCGCGGGAGGTGGCGACAATCGAGGCGTTGGGCCACCGGGTGGTGAGGTCGCTCGCGTCCCAGTGCGGGTCGGCATCGGCCCAGGGATCCCCCATGGTGGGTGATCCTTGGCCGTCGGCCCGATCACGCCACGTGGGCGGCGTCGGGGTCGACGGGTCGAAGGCGATGCCTTGGGCCGAGGCCAGCATGGACGCCCACGTCCGGGCCGTCGCGTCCCGGTTGTAGCCGCCCCCACCCAGGCCGATCCAGCGACCGTCGGCGTGCTCGTCGGCCAGGTCGATGACCAGGCGCTGGCCCAAGGCCATGGCATCCACCGACAGGGACAGGTCGGCGAGCTTGTCGTTGCGGTGGGGGTCGGCCCCGTGCTGGCTGACGATGACCTGGGGGGCGAACGCGGCCACGAGCGGCGGCACGATCGCGGCGAAGGAGTGCAGCCAGGCGCGGTCGGTGGTGCGGGGGAGGAAGGAGACGTTGGCGGCCGAGCCGAGGGCGTCCGGGCCACCCACCTCGCGAGGGAAGCCCGTGTGCGGGAACAGGTGCAGGCCCGATTCGTGCAGGGAGATGGTGAGCACGCGCGGGTCGTTCCAGAACACGCGTTCGACGCCGTCCC
>JAUNUL010000541.1 GCA_030538175.1 Propionibacteriaceae bacterium
ACACCGGCCGAGCGGGATGCCCGCTTCGAACGGGATGCTCTGGAATACCTGGATCAGCTCTATGGCGCTGCGCTGCGGATGACCCGCAATCCGGCGGATGCCGAGGACCTGGTCCAGGAGACCTATGCCAAGGCCTATGGGTCGTTCCACCAATATCGGCCGGGGACGAACCTCAAGGCCTGGCTCTATCGCATCCTGACGAACTCCTATATCAACACCTATCGCAAGGCCCAGCGATCCCCGAAGATCGCCGACGGTGAGGCAGTCGAGGACTGGCAGCTGGCGCGTGCGGAATCGCATACGTCGCGGGGTCTGCGCTCGGCGGAGGTGGAGGCACTGGACCGGATGCCGGATTCCGCCGTCACCTCGGCACTGCAGGAGCTCTCACCGGACTTCCGCCTGGCCGTCTATCTGGCCGATGTCGAAGGGTTCGCCTACAAGGAGATCGCCGAGATCATGGGCACCCCCATCGGCACCGTCATGTCGCGCCTGAATCGTGGGCGACGACAGCTGCGGACCGCGCTGGCTGACTATGCCCAGGAGAACGGTCTGATGCCCAAGGAGGAGGCGGAATGAGTGACGAACTCGATCCTTTGGCCGGGTTGCACACCGATTCCGACTGCTCGGCTTTTCTCGCCCGCATGCATGAATTCCTCGACCATGAGCTGGATGGGACGGAAGCGGAAGAGGCGATTCGTGCCCACCTTGATGCCTGCGAGCACTGCCTCGACGACTATGACGTGGTGTTTGCGCTCAAGCAGCTCGTCAGCCGCTGCTGCCGGGCCGAGAAGGCGCCACAGCAGCTGCGGGTGACGATCATGACCTCCATCACGCGCTGGCGCGCGGTCTGAGTCCCCGGCCGCCGCAGCGGACCGGGGGAGGGTTGACTCAGGAGTTGGGGCGCTTGCCGTGGTTGGCGCCCTTCTTGCGACGTGCGCGGCGCTTGCGACCTGTCTTTCCCATGCTTGCCTCCTCCACTGATTTCGGGACCGACGCACGAGTTTAGCTGGCGCGCAGGGGGCTCGGGAAATCCAATCATCGGACTGACTAAGGTGTGCTCCATGCAACTGATGACTCAGTTGATGCGGGACCACGCCGACATCAGCGCTGATGACGAGGCTTTCCTGTTTCGGCTCGTAGCCGAATGGCAGCTTGTCGCCGATCTGTCGTTCTCCGATTTGGTGTTGTGGGTGCCGGATCGTGACCCGAACATCTTCTGGGCGATAGCCCAGATCCGTCCGACCACGGGTCCGACCGC
The DNA here is from genome assembly GCA_030538175.1 of Propionibacteriaceae bacterium. Classification (GTDB taxonomy): domain Bacteria; phylum Actinomycetota; class Actinomycetes; order Propionibacteriales; family Propionibacteriaceae; genus Enemella. The sequence goes on from JAUNUL010000541.1 coordinate 1,259, forward strand.
CCTCGACGATGATGTCGCGGGTGACTCAGTCGCCTATCAGCCTGAACAGGGTGTGCCGGAGGCGTTCCTCAGCGGGGAGATCATCGAGACCTCGGAGAACAAGCTCCAGGCCGGCGTGCCCGTCGATGTCCATGCCATCCCCATTGAGCGTGCGGGTCGCGTCATCGCTGTGGTCGAGCGGCACACCAATCAGATGGGGGTGCGGGCACCCGGTTCGTTGGAGGACACCTATCTGGAGATCGCCGAAACGCTGACCGAGATGTTGCGGCGTGGCCATTTCCCGATTCCGGGCCTGCCCAGCGACCCCGTGATCAGCCCGCGCG
>JAUNUL010000542.1 GCA_030538175.1 Propionibacteriaceae bacterium
TGGGCCTGTCCCCGCTGCTGCCGGACGGGGAGGCCCTGCGCTTCGTCGCCGGGGAGAACTCCTCGCCCGTGGTGGTCGAGGGCAACAGTGTCCGCGGTGGCGGCACGCCGGTGACCACGTCCGGCGGAAAACTCGACGTGCCGGTCGCCGTCCTCACCGATGAGCTGACCGCCAGCTCCGGGGAGGCGACCCTGGTGGCGTTCCACGGGCTCGACGACGTGCGGACCTTCGGCACACCCACCGCGGGCTACGCCTCGGCGAACACGACTTTCACCATGCCCGACGGGGCTCTGGTCCTGCTCACCGCCATGCAGTTCGAGGACCGGACAGGGCATGTCCACGAGGAGGCGCCGATCGAGCCGGACGAGGCCACCCCCCCCCCGGCCCCCCCCCCCCGCGCCTGGCTCCGCGAGGAGTACGGCTGCTCCTAGGCAGATGCGGTCACAGCGCCTCGGAGAGCCTCCGGGCGGCGGCGACGAGGTCAGCGCCCCACTTCTTGCCCGGGTGGGGGCGCAGTCGTTCGGACGGGCCGGAGACGGAGAGGACGGCGACGAACGCGCCGGTGGAGGAGAACACCGGGGCGGACAGGGACGCCAGGCCGACCTCGCGCTCGGCGACGGATTCGGCCCAGCCCTGTTCGGCGACGGTGGTGACCTCGGCGGGGGAGAAGGCGGCGTCGGCAAGCAGCGCCTCGGCGAGCTGCGCGGGACCGTGGGCGAGGAACACCTTGGCGGCGGACCCGGAGGTCAGCGGCAGGCGGGAGCCGACGGGGACGGTGTTCTGCAGGCCGCTCGGCGGTTCAAGGGCGGCGACACACGTGCGCGACGCCCCGTCGAGCTGGTAGAGCTGCACGGATTCGCCGGTGGTGTTGACCAGTTCCGCCATGACCGGGGTGGCGGCGTCGATGAGCTGGTCCTTGCCGCCGGCGCCGAGGGCGGCGAGCGCCGGGCCGATGGTCCAGCGGCCGTCGGCGTGGCGGGCCAGCAGGCGGTGGGTCTCCAGGGCGGTGGCCAGGCGGTGGGTGGTGGCCCGGGGCAGGCCGGTGGCTGCGCAGAGGTCGGTCAGTGAGAGGGGGTCGGGGGCGACGGCGAAGAGAATCGCCACTGCCCGGTCGAGCACCTTGATGCCGGATTCTGCGCTATACTGTCCCATACCACGATACTAGCATCTCACCCTATGAGATATTGGGGGAGAACTGAAGACGGAAAGATGGTGAACACCCATGGCCGAGAAGCTCACGCTGGCCGAGAAGGTGTGGAACGACCACATCGTCGCCAAGGGCGAGAACGGCGACCCCGACCTCCTCTACATCGACCTGCAGCTGCTCCACGAGGTCACGTCCCCGCAGGCCTTCGACGGCCTGCGCATGGCGGGCCGCAAGCTCCGCCGCCCGGACCTGCACCTGGCCACCGAGGACCACAACGTGCCCACCGAGGGCATCGTCTCCGGCAACCTCCTCGAGATCGCCGAGCCCACCTCTCGCGTCCAGGTGGAGACCCTGCGCAGGAACTGCGAGGAGTTCGGCGTCCGCCTGCACCCCATGGGTGATGTCAAGCAGGGCATCGTCCACACCGTCGG
>JAUNUL010000543.1 GCA_030538175.1 Propionibacteriaceae bacterium
TATGCCTGCTGAACACCGATCGAACAGCGGCGATCGAGTTGCGCCGCGGCGACCGGATCGCCCAGCTGGTGATCCAACAGGTGGTGCGCGCCGACTTCGTGGAGGTCGCCGAACTGTCCGAAACGGACCGGGGCAGTGGTGGTCACGGCTCCACGGGGGTCGGCCAACACTGACCGGCCCGGAGACGATCCGTCAGACGAGATGGACGGATCCCAACAGATGCCATGATGGGGAGCGGTCCCGCCCCAGCCCGACGGGGACCAGTCGACGATGCGGAGAGAACCCATGATCTTTGGTCGCAAGAAGAACGCAGCCAAGCAGGCCGCGGCCAGCGAACCCACCGACGCTGTCGAGACCGACACCACGGACGCGGCGGATGCCGAGCCCACCGACGCCAACACCGACGGTGCGGACAACGAACGCGAGACGGCCGCAACCGGAACCAAGGCCGAGGCACCCGCTGCGGACACGGACCGGGACTGGAACGCCTTCGACCTGAGCGAGGACTGGCGCGAGGACGGCCCGTTCGACCTCGACGAGGTGGATCTGGAGGCCGATGACGTGCAGCGGCTCGACTTCGGTTCGCTCATCGTCACCCCACCACCGAACTGCGAAATCCGACTCCAGGTGGCCGAGGGCACCGAGACGATCGTTGCGATCCTCATCGTTCAGGAGGAGTCGGCGCTGGAGCTGTCGGTGTTCTCCGCACCGCGCACACCCGGCCTCTGGGCGGAGATCCGCGAACAGATCATCGAGCAGACCGAGGCCGCCAACGGCACTGCCGACTGTGTCGAGGGTCCGTTCGGCACCGAGCTGGTGCGCAACGTGCCGATGCAACTGCCCGATGGGCGCGTGGGCATGCAGGTGACTCGGACCTGGGTGGCCGAAGGCCCCCGCTGGCTGCTTCGCGGTGTGATCATGGGCCGGGCCGCCATGACCAGTGAGGTCGACAACGACGTCGTCGGTCCGCTGTTCGATGCGTTCTGTGACCTCGTCGTGCGTCGGGGCGATGACCCCAAGCCGGTTGGGGACATGCTGCCGTTGCAGTTGCCGGAGCAGGCGACCGCACATCGGCTGCCCGCTGACGACTGAGCGCTGATCACCGACAATTCACCGACAGGGGGATCGTGGCTGAGCAGAAACGGCCGACTGGCGGCCTCATGGGCGCGTTGCGCCGCATGGTCGGCTCGACCGCCGAGCGTGAGGCCGAGGATCTGCAGCGTCTCGCCAAGGAACACGGCGCCCGACTGGTTGTGGATTGCGTCGACCGGGAGCGGGTCTCGCTCGTGGGCACCATCCGCAGTGTGACCATCCCGCCATCGCACGAGCCACCACGGTTGGAGGCCGAGTTCGACGATGGCTCGGGTGAGGTGCGGCTGGTCTTCATGGGCCGCCGGTCGATCTCGGGCATCCAGGCCGGCTCGGTGCTGCGCATCGAGGGCCGGCTGTCGTGCCACCGGGGTGAGCGCACGATGTTCAACCCGGGCTATGAGCTCAGCTATGTGCCCGGCGTGAGCTGACGCCGACAACGGTGGGCCGATCCGGCAGGTGCCCGTGCGTGTCAGAAGCCGGTCGTG
>JAUNUL010000060.1 GCA_030538175.1 Propionibacteriaceae bacterium
GTCAGCATCTGCGGGACGCCCTGGGACCCGTCGAGCACCATGACCGCACCGTGGGCATGGGCCCAGTCGGCGATCTTGCGGACCGGGTTGACGGTGCCGAGCACGTTGGACACCCACGTCACCGAGACGATCTTCGTCTTCTCGTTGATCAGGTTGTCCCGCTCGGCCGCCGCCATGTCCAGGCGGCCTTCCTCGGTGATGTCGAACCAGCGCAACACGGCGCCGGTGCGCTCACAGAGCATCTGCCACGGCACGATGTTGGAGTGGTGTTCCATCACCGAGACCACGATCTCGTCCCCGGGCTTGAGCCGGGCACCAAGCGAGTTCGCGCACAGGTTCAGCGCCTCGGAGGCGTTCTTGGTGAAGATGACCTCTTCGGACCGGGCGGCGCCGATGAACGCCGCCACCTTGGCCCGGGCCCCCTCGAACGCCTCCGTCGCCTCCGCACCCAGCACATGCATCGCCCGCGCCACATTGGCGTTGTGCCAGCGATAGAACTGCGTGAGCTTGTCCATCACCGCGAACGGCTTCTGCGACGTGTTCGCCGAGTCGAGATAGACGATCGGCGCACCGTCGATCTCCCGGCTCAGGATCGGGAAGTCGGCACGCACCATCTCGGTGTTGATCGGATACGGCAGGGGCAACTGAGCCCCCGAGATCGGCTCGACCTCGGGGATCTCATCGTTGGTCCGCGACCGGGTCGCCCAGGAGAGCTGGCCCGGTGCGGTGCCGGACGTGGCGTCCGCTGCAGTTTCGGCGGACCTCACGTCCGCTCTGGTTTCAGCAGAGGTCATGAAACCTTCGCCGCCCGCAGGTACTTGTCGTAGCCCTCGGCCTCCAGCTCGTTGGCGAGCTCGGCCCCACCCTGGGCGGCAACGCGGCCGTCCACGAACACGTGCACGTGATCGGGCTTGATGTAGTTCAGGATCCGCGTGTAGTGCGTGATCAGCAGCAGACCACGGTCGCCCTGGCCGGTGAACCGGTTGACACCGTCCGCGGCAACGCGCAGCGCGTCGATATCCAGGCCGGAGTCGAGCTCGTCGAGGATCGCGAACCGCGGATTCAGCAGCTCGAGCTGGGCGATCTCGTGGCGCTTCTTCTCACCGCCGGAGAAGCCCTCGTTGACCGAGCGCTGGGCGAACGACTTGTCCAGGTTGACGCGCTCCATGGTTTCGTTGACGGCCTTGACCCAGTGCCGAAGCTTCGGTGCCTCGCCGTCGATGGCGGTCTTGGCGGTGCGCAGGAAGTTCGACACCGAGACGCCCGGCACCTCGACCGGATACTGCATCCCGAGGAACAGCCCGGCGCGGGCGCGCTCGTCGACGGACATGGCGAGCAGGTCTTCACCGTCGAGGGTGACGGTGCCCTGGGTCACCGAATACTTCGGGTGACCCGCAACCGAGTACGCCAGCGTCGACTTGCCGGAGCCGTTCGGCCCCATGATCGCGTGGACTTCACCGGAGTTGATGGTCAGGTCGACGCCCTTGAGGATTTCCTTGGGCCCCGAATCGGTCTCGACGGAGACGTGCAGGTCGGTGATGGCAAGAGTGCTCATGGGCTCAGGCTTCCTTCGTCAGGTTCTCGTCGGTGTCGGCTTTGATGGTGTCGGCGTTGGGGCCGTCGGCTTCGGTGGGCAGGGGTTCGGTGTTCTCGGGTACGCCAACGTGCGCTTCGAGTTCGGCCTCGATGGCCTCGAGCAGACGCTCCTCGACCTCGCGCACGCCGATGCGGCGGATGATGTCGGCGAAGAAGCCGTGCACCACCAGGCGGCGAGCCTCGGCCTCGTCGATGCCGCGTGAGCGCAGATAGAACAGCTGCTCGTCGTCGAATCGGCCCGTCGTGGAGGCGTGGCCCGCCCCCTCGATCTCACCGGTCTCGATCTCGAGGTTGGGCACGGAGTCGGCCTTGCAGCCGTCGGTCAGCAGCAGGTTCTTGTTGGACTCATAGGTCTCGATGCCCTCGGCGACCTTGCGGATCAGCACATCGCCGACCCAAACCGTGTGCGCGCCCTTGCCCTGCAGCGCACCGCGATAGTCCACGTTCGACCGGGTGTGCGGGGCATTGTGGTCCACGAACAGCCGGTGCTCGATGTGCTGGCCGGCATCGGCGAAATAGAGGCCGAACTGGTCGATGGAACCGCCCGGGCCGGCGTACTCCGCCGTCTCAGCGATCCGCACCAGATCCCCGCCGAGCGACACGGCCACACTGCGGACCTGGGCATCCCGACCCACGGTGAAGCTGACCTGGCCTGCATGGACCGCGTCATCGGCCCAGTCGGCGATCGACACGAACGAGACGTCCGAGCCGTCCTTGGCGACGACCTGGATGAGACCCGCATAGGTCGCGGAGCCCTGGTGCTGGATGACGATGCGCGCCTTCGCGTGCCGCCCGATCAGGAACACCATGTGGTCGTGCACGACGTCCTCGGCGGAGCGGCCGGTCAGGTCCACGATGATCGGACCATTGAGCTCCAGATTGCCGGGCACCTCGAACAACACCGCTCCCCCGGCATGCTCGGCCGCCATGGCGGCGATCCGGTCGCCCGGGGCATGCCCACCGAGAGTGCGGGCCTCCTTGGTGGTGATCCGGTTGACCGTCACCCCCACCGGCAGGGACAGCTCCTGGGTCAGCTTGGTGCCGGTGCCCTCGGCTTCGAGGAGACCGCGCAGGCGACGCAGCGGGGTGAACCGCCACACCTCCTCGCGACCGTGCGGCACCGGATGATCGGCAAGGTCATAGGACGGAGTGGGGTGCAGGTGCGAGGCAATGGTTTCCACCGCACCGGCCACATTCGGTCGGGTGTCCACAGACACGTTGGGGTTCACTTTCTTTCGGAGGTTCCAGGGAGGTACGCGTGCCGGGGCGCGAGTCAGGTTCCGCGCCCCGGCCGGCCGGGGGTCAGCCGACCGCACCCTCCATCTGCAGTTCGATGAGGCGGTTGAGCTCCAGGGCGTATTCCATCGGCAGCTCCTTGGCGATCGGCTCGACGAAGCCGCGGACGATCATCGCCATGGCCTCGTCCTCCTCCATGCCGCGAGACATGAGATAGAAGAGCTGGTCGTCGGAGACCTTGGACACGGTCGCTTCGTGGGCCATCGACACGTCGTCCTCGCGGACGTCCACATAGGGATAGGTGTCGGACCTCGAAATCTGGTCGACCAGCAGCGCATCGCACTTCACCGAGGAAGCGGAGTGGTGGGCACCGGGCTGCACCTGCACAAGGCCGCGATAGGACGACCGGCCGCCACCGCGGGCAACGGACTTGGAGATGATCGAGCTCGACGTATACGGCGCAGCGTGGACCATCTTGGACCCCGCGTCCTGGTGCTGGCCGGGGCCGGCGAACGCGATCGACAGGGTCTCGCCACGGGCGTGCTCACCCATCAGCCACACGGCCGGATATTTCATCGTCACCTTGGAGCCGAGGTTGCCGTCGACCCATTCCATGGTCGCGCCGGCCTCACACATCGCCCGCTTGGTGACGAGGTTGTAGACATTGGTCGACCAGTTCTGGATGGTCGTGTAGCGGCAGCGGCCGCCCTTCTTGACGATGATCTCCACGACGGCCGAGTGCAGCGAGTCCGACTTGTAGATCGGCGCCGTGCAGCCCTCGACGTAGTGCACGTAGGCGTCCTCGTCGACGATGATGAGCGTGCGCTCGAACTGGCCCATGTTCTCCGTGTTGATGCGGAAGTAGGCCTGCAGCGGGATCGTCACGTGGACGCCCTTCGGCACGTAGATGAAGGAGCCGCCCGACCACACGGCCGTGTTGAGCGAGGCGAACTTGTTGTCGCCGACGGGGATGACGGTGCCGAAGTACTCCTGGAAGAGCTCCGGGTGCTCCTTCAGCGCGGTGTCGGTGTCGAGGAAGATGACGCCCTGACGCTCGAGTTCCTCGTTGATCTTGTGGTAGACCACCTCGGACTCGTACTGAGCGGCGACGCCTGCAACCAGACGGGCCTTCTCGGCCTCCGGGATGCCCAGGCGGTCATAGGTGTTCTTGATGTCCTCCGGCAGGTCCTCCCAGGTCTGGGCCTGCCGCTCGGTGGAGCGCACGAAATATTTGATGTTGTCGAAGTCGATGTCGCTGAGGTCCGAACCCCAGGTCGGCATCGGCTTGCGATCGAAGAGCTTCAGGCCCTTGAGTCGCAGGTCGAGCATCCACTCCGGCTCATCCTTGAGGCCGGAAATGTCACGCACGACGGCTTCGCTGAGACCACGCTTGGCGGCGGCACCGGCGACGTCCGGGTCGGCCCATCCGTATTCATAGCGGCCCAGGGCATCGAGTTGCTCGTCCTGGCTGAGCGGCCGCTGGTTGTCGAGCTGAGTCATATCAGGCCTTCTTTCGGATGTTTTCGGTCGGAATCAGGACTTTGGTCGGGTTCGGCACGTGCGTGGTGCACACCCCATCGCCATGGGCGATGGTGGCGAGCCGTTGCACATGCACACCGAGCAGCTGCGAGAACAACTCGGTCTCGGCCTCGCAGAGCTGGGGAAATGCCTGTGCGACATGGGAGATCGGACAATGATGCTGGCACAGTTGCTCCCCCGCCAACGCGGGACGGGTCGAGGCCACATAGCCGTCATCGCTGAGCGCCTCGGCCAGCGCATCGACGGGATTGCCCTCGGGATCGGTGGCCCGCAACTCGCGATAGCGGGTTTCGACCTGCGCGATGCGGGTCCGGGCCAGCTGGTCAAGGGCATCGGCACCCATGACGTGGGTCAGCTGCGCCAGCGCGGCGATCGCGAGGTCGTCATAGGCCTGGTGGAAGGACGCGCGCCCCACGGGGGTCAACACGAACTCCTTGGCCGGCCGACCCCGACCTCGCTGACCCTGGATCCGCTGATCCTGAGCCTGGAGATCCCCACGCTCGACCAGCGCGCCGAGATGGCGGCGAATGGCCGCTGGGGTCAACTCGAGCCGCTCGGCCAGCAGGCCAGCCGTGGAGGGGCCATGCTCCATGATCGACTGCAGGACCCGTTGGCGCGTGGACGCGTCATCAGACGCCGCTTCCGTTGCGGCAGCGGAACGTGGCATGATCGCGTCAGTTCCCTTCTGCATGATTTCCACAACACTATTGTTGCGTTAATTGTTCCCGGGTCAAACCCCGGGGGGCCCGATTTGGACACTTTCCTGTGCTGACACCCGAAACCGCCCATTCGGTTTGGCTGGCCGATGGCCGCCGATTGGGGTACGCGGAGTTCGGCGATCGGGCCGGCTTCCCGGCCTTCTTCTTCCACGGTGAGCCTGGTTCCAGACTCTCGGGCGCGCTGCTGGCCGACCACGCGCAGGCGGCTGGCGTACGCCTCATCGCCCCGGACCGGCCCGGCTTCGGGCTGTCCGGCTTCCAACCAGGCCGGGGACGCATCGAGTGGCCGGACGACGTCGCCCAGCTCGCGGACCTTTTGGGCATCGGTCAGTACGCCACCGTGGGCTGGTCCGCCGGCGGACCGTACGCCCTGGCCTGCGCCGCGCAACATCCGCAGCGGGTCGCGGCGGCCGGCGTACTGGCCGGGGTCGACCGGCTCGGCCACCTGAACCCACGGCTGGTGAAGAGCCTGTGGCGCATCCGACTGCCCGGCGGGGACCGCAACCGCTGGGCCGAGGCGATCTCGCAAGCCTGGCTGCGCACCCGGACCGCCGCAGGCAACACCATCGAGGCCACCAACGAGGCCGCGGCCACCATCGCGGCCGGCATGCGCGAAGGCGTGCGGGAGAGCACCGCCGGGGTCCTCCACGAGCTCCGCCTGCTGAACCGGGACTGGGACTTCGACCCGGGCGCGATCGCCGGCGTACCCATCCGGTTCTGGCACGGACTCGACGACACCCTCATCTCCACCCGGCACACCCGCACCCTTGCGGCGCGCATCCCGAACGCCCAGGCGACCTATCTTCCGGGCTGCGGCCACGTGACCCTGCTCACGCAGCATGGCCGCGAGATCCTCACCGAGCTCCGCAGGCTTGCGACATAGACTGACGCAATGCCTGCCCCAGCCCTCGAGATCGACACGATCTCCCTTCGCCGCGGGGGTCGCGCGATCCTGAACGAGCTCAGCCTGTCCGCAGCGCCCGGGCACATCACGGCGCTGCTGGGCCCCAACGGGGCCGGCAAGACGACCACGATCCGCTGCTGCACCGGCCTGCTCACCCCCGACTCCGGAACCATCCGCATCCTCGGATCCGACCCGGCCACCGCCGCAGCCCGGGGCGAGGTCGGCGTCATGCCGCAGCACACCGGCGCCTGGTCGGGCATCCGCCCGCTGGAGTTGCTGCGCTATCTCGCCGGACTGCACGCCCACCCGTTGCCGGTGGCCGAGTTGGCGACCGAGCTGGGGTTGGACGGCTTTTCGAGTACGCCGTATCGCCGCCTGTCCGGCGGCCAACAGCAACTCGTCAACCTCGCCGGTGCGCTCATCGGTCGCCCCGCCCTGGTGTTCCTCGACGAACCCAGCGCCGGGCTCGACCCGCACGTGCGACGCCGCGTCTGGGACTTGCTGCGCCAACTCCGCGAAGCCGGCCTGTCGATCCTGCTCACCACCCACTCGATGGCCGAAGCCGAAGCGCTGGCCGATCACGTGTGGATCATGGACCGCGGGCGCGTGAGCGCGTCCGGCACGATCCAGGAACTGACCGCGACCCAATCGCTGGAGGATCTGTTCCTCCAGGTCACCTCGGGAGACGCATCGTGACCGCCCTGGACTTCTCCCCCGCACCCGGCGCCGCCCCGGCCGGCCGCCGCATCCTGACCCATGCCCGGACCGAGGCGGGCCTGTGGATCCGCAACGGTGAGCAGTTGCTGCTCGCGCTGGTCATCCCCATCGGCATCCTGATCGGCGGGCGCTTCTTCGGTGACCGTCTCGGCTTGGACATCGCCGTGACCGCCCCGTCCGTGCTCGGCCTGGCGATCCTTTCCTCCGGCTTCACCTCCGTCGCGATCACCACCGGTTTCGAACGTCGCTATGGCGTGCTGGAGCGGTTGGCCGCGACTCCGCTGACGAAGACGGGCCTGTTGCTCGGCAAGGCCGTCGCCCTGCTCTGGGTCACCGGGGGGCAGCTCGTGATCCTCACCGTCGTGGGCCTTGCTCTCGGCTGGCGGCCCACCCTCCAGCCGGTCGCCGCGGTCATCGCGATCGTGGCAATGGTGCTGGGACTGATTGCGTACGCCGCATGGGGCCTCGCGCTTGCGGGCACATTGCGGGCCGAGGTCACCTTGGCCCTCGCCAACCTCGTCTATCTCGCGATGCTCGCGGTCGGTGCAGTGATGGTGCCGGTGGCGATGTATCCCGGACGCGTCCGCGCCATCGTCGAGTTGCTGCCAACGGCCGCACTCGGCGAAGCGTTGCGCGGCGGGGCCGCACCCGTGTGGCCTCTGTTCGTTCTGCTCATCTGGGCCGTGCTCGGTCTGTTCTTCGCTCGAAAGGTATTCCGATGGATGTCGTGACGGCCGGTGGATCAACCACCACTCCCCACTCGCCCGGCACGCCCGGTGGCGACAGCGGCTGGACGGCGCTCATCGGATGGTCGATCGGTTCGCTGATCGGGAACATGGCGCTCATCCTGACCGGTGCCCTCGTGCGCCTGACCAAGTCGGGGCTGGGCTGCCCCACCTGGCCGAAGTGCACCGACGACTCCTTCATCCCCGTGGGCATGGGCCTGCACGGTGCCATCGAGTTCGGCAACCGGCTCCTCACGTTCGCCCTCGTCGCGCTGGCCATCGGCACCTTCGTCGCCGCGTTGCGTGTGCTGGACCGGGGCAAGCGACGCCCCGATCTCGTCCGGCTCTCCGTCATCGCAGCCCTGGGCATCCCGGCCCAGGCGATCATCGGTGGCATCACCGTGCTCACCCAGCTCAACCCTTATGTCGTCGGCCTGCACCTCGTGGTGTCCGTCGGGCTGATCGTGATCCTGGTGCTGCTCGTTCGGCGAGCACGGCGCATCCCGGCCCGGCCGATGCGGGCGCTCGGCCGCAACCTGGTCGCCGCCAGCTTCTGGCTGATGATGGTCGTTGTGTTGCTCGGCGTCCTGGTCACCGGTTCAGCACCCCACGCTGGTGATGATGCCGCGATGCGCACCGGCTTCGACGTCGAAACGGTCGCGAAGATTCACGCGTGGGTCCTGTGGGGCACGATGGTCGTGGTCGCGGCCGCCTGGTGGATCACCCGCGCCCGGCAGGTCACCTGGCTCGTCATCGCCTCCCTGCTCCAGGGATTGGTCGGCTATCTGCAGTATTTCAACGGCCTGCCGATCTGGATCGTCGCCTTCCACATGATCGGCGTAGCGGTCATCGCTGCGGTCGTCGGCAACATGTTCTGGGCCCTGGGCACCAAGGAATCGATTCCGCAGGCGGTAGCCGGTCCCGCCGGAGGACCTGTCCGCGGCCCGGGAGACGACCCTCCCGGCCGCCGTGGCGCAGGTCACCGCCTGACAACAATGCCGTTGCCCCGCGTGGCGCAACCGCGCCAGCCCTGTCGCTGAGGTGACACTTGGCTGGTGTCCCGTGCGCCACAGACTTCATCTCGGCACGCGCCATCCAGTCCATACGGTTATCGGATCGCGGCGCTGCTCGCCACGCTTGTCGTGCTGGTCGTCTCGGCCGTCGTGCTGACGTCGTACGCCCAAGCCAAGCGCATTCCACCCAATGCCGGTGGTGCAAGCATCCCCACGGTCACCCGCATCCCCACCCTGGGGCTGACCGTGCCAACCATGTCCATCGTGGAACAGGGTGCGGTGCTCGATCCGCCGGCGGATCCGCAACGCGCTGGCTGGTGGGCAGGTGGGGCGTTGCCGGGGGCAGAAACCGGCAGCGTGGTCATCACCGCGCACAAATTGCATGGCGGCGGTGGGGCCTTCGACACTCTCGCAAAGGTCAAGCGCGGAGCGCTGGTGACGATCGGCACCGAGGCTGGCGTACAAAACTATGAGGTCGTCAGCGTGAGGAACTATGACCGGGCGGAATTCGCCGAACGAGCGGGAGACTTCTTCCGGACCGACGGGAAGCACCGACTGGTGCTGATCACGTGTTATGACTGGAACGGCACCGACTGGAATGGCAACACGGTCGTGATCGCCCGCTCCAACACACCCGAGGCCTAACACCTCACCACACCCGCCGATCAGCCACCTCGGGACCCCGCGTGGCCCGGGACCCCGCGTGGAGGGACGCCCGGACGACGGATCAGCGTTGGCTGGTCAGAAGATCAACGGATCGATAGCCGCGGCGAGGAAGACCAACGCGAGGTAGCTGTTCGACCAATGGAACAACCGCATGGGCTTGAGCGCCGCATCCAGCGCGCCCGCCCGGGCACGACGCAACAGGTTGACGGCCTCCACGAGGAACACCGCACCGCCGAGACCGGCCACCAGCGGATAGAGCCAGCCCGTGCCCGCGGCCGGCCACAAGGTCATGGACACGGCCACCATCAGCACTGAATAGATCAGGATCCGCCACGCCACCCGCGGGGCCGACATGACGACGGGGAGCATGGGCACCCCGGCATTCGCATAGTCCTCCCGATAACGGAAGGCCAGCGCCCACGTGTGCGGCGGTGTCCACAGGAACACGATCGCGAACAGGATCAGCGGCGGCAGGGCAACAGAGCCGGTCACGGCGGTCCAACCGATCAGCGGCGGGAAACAGCCCGCGATGCCGCCCCACACGATGTTCTGCGACATCGTGCGCTTGAGCCACATCGTATAGACGAGCACATAGAACGCATTGGCCGCCAGCGCCAGGACCGCCGACAGCCAGTTCACAAAGACGGCGAAGAGCACGGTGGCGGCAATGCCCAGCACGATGCCGAAGATCGTGCCGTGCAGCGGCTGCACCTGGTGGCGAGGCATCGGACGCCGCCGCGTGCGACGCATCTTCTCGTCGATGTCGCGATCCAGGACGCAGTTGAAGACGTTGGCGCTGCCCGCCGCCAAGGCACCGGCCACGAGCGTCCAGAAGACGAGCATCAGGTTCGGCACGCCGCCAGCCGCGAGGAACATCGCCGGGGCGGTCGTGACCAGCAGCAACTCGATGATGCGAGGCTTGGTGAGTGCCACATAGGCCTTGATGACGTCGACCCAGGTCGCGGCGTCGCCCGAGGGGGCAGTCAAGGGAGTGGTTTCGACCTGCAAGCGGGACACAAGACCTTCTTCGGCTCCAACGACAAGGGAGTCAACGGGTGAAAAAAGAACCCGGGACCCCGGCAGTCTACGACAGAGGCGCGAAATCGACAGGATTCCCGCCATCCATCGGTCACCCGACCTATCCCCGGCCGCACGTCTTGGGCAGTAAGGTGGCAAGTGGTGTGCCCGGGAACGAGACGCCTGGCGACACCGTGAAGGCGACGCAAATTGAGAGGAACTCGCGTGAGCACTAGCACTTATCCCGATGGCTGGACTGATGTGGACTCGCGGGCCGTCGACACCGCTCGCCTGTTGGCCGCGGATGCAGTGCAGAAGACCGGCAACGGTCACCCCGGCACCGCGATGAGCCTCGCGCCGGTGGCCTATCTGCTGTTCCAGAAGACGATGCGACACAACCCGGCTGACCCCCAGTGGGCTGGCCGCGACCGTTTCGTCTTGTCCTGCGGCCATTCGTCCCTGACGTTGTACAACCAGCTTTATCTCGGTGGCTTCGGTCTCGAGCTCGATGACCTCAAGGCCCTGCGCACGTGGGGATCCCAGACCCCGGGACACCCGGAGTTCCAGCACACCCCGGGCGTGGAAACCACGACCGGCCCGCTCGGCACTGGCGTCGCCAACGCTGTGGGCATGGCCATGGCCGCCCGCCGCAAACGCGGTCTCTTCGACCCCGAGCCCGCGCCGGGGCAGTCCATCTTCGACCACGAGATCTATTGCCTGGCCTCCGACGGCGACCTCCAGGAGGGCGTGTCCGGCGAGGCTTCCTCTCTGGCTGCCACCCAGCGGCTCGGCAATCTGACCCTGATCTGGGATGACAACCGGATCTCGATCGAGGATGACACCCGGATCGCGTTCACCGAAGACGTCGCGGCACGCTATGCGGCATATGGCTGGCACGTCCAGACCGTCAACTGGCTCGGCTCCGACGACGAGGGCTACGCCGAGGACCTCGCCACACTCGCCGCAGCGCTCGAGGCGGCCAAGCAGGTCACCGACCGCCCCAGCTTCATCCAACTGCGCACGATCATCGCCTGGCCCGCACCCAAGATGCAGGGCACCGGCGCCTCCCATGGCGCAGCGTTGGGCGACGAGGAGATCGCAGCGACGAAGAAACTCCTGGGCTTCGACCCCAAGCAGACCTTCGAGGTGTCCGACGAGGTCATCAAGCACACCCGCGGCCTGATCGAGCGCGGCACGCAGGCCCAGGCCGAATGGCAGGCCCAGTTCGACGAGTGGCGTGCCGCCAACCCCGAGCGTGCGGAGCTCTTCGACCGGCTCAGCAGCAACACTCTCCCCGCTGATTGGGATGCCGACCTGCCCGTCTATGAAACCAGCGAGAAGGGCATCGCCACCCGCGCAGCCTCCGGCGAATTCTTGACCGCTGCTGCGAAAACCCTGCCGGAGCTGTGGGGCGGCTCCGCCGACCTGGCCGGTTCGAACAACACCACCCCGAAGGGCGAGCCCAGCTTCCTGCCCGAGGACCGCCAGTCCGAGATGTTCTCCGGCAGCGAATATGGCCGGGTGCTCCACTTCGGCATCCGCGAGCACGCGATGGGCGCGATCATGAACGGCATCGCCCAGGCTGGCGGGACCCGGGTCTATGGCGGCACGTTCATGGTCTTCTCGGACTACATGCGCCCGCCGGTCCGCC
>JAUNUL010000544.1 GCA_030538175.1 Propionibacteriaceae bacterium
ATGCCGGCTGGGATACCTACCGCCATGACTCGGCCTGGTCGGTCACCTGGCAGATGTCCAGCGCACCCCGCGGCGCCATCCAATCCGGTGTACTGGCCCGGCTCCTGGCCCCACACCGCGACATCGACCGCAAACGCGTCACCCTGCTCTACCGGCCCATCGACCCCGCCCGCGCCGCGGCCATGGTCGAAGCCGACCTGCGCGCCGCCCAGTTCATCGCCTCCAGCAGCCACAAGCCGACCGCCCGATCCGTCCTGGCCACCCGCTCCGCCGAAGCCACCGCCCACGAAGAAGCCAGCGGCGCCGGCCTGATCAATTTCGGGATCCTGGTCACCGCCACCGTCACCGATCACGAACGACTCTCAGAAGCCCGCGCCGCAATCGACACTCTCGCCGCCACCGCGCGCCTGCGCATGCGGCCCTGCTATGGCTCTCAGGACTCGGCTTTCACCGCCGCCCTACCTCTGGGCCTGATCCTGCCCAAACACCTCTCCCCCGCCGCAACGCTGAAAGGCAAGCTATGACCACCACCCAGACCCCCAAACTCACGCGCAAGAAGCCGCGCGAGGCTGCGCGCCCTGGCCCGATGGGATGGCTGGGGCGCGGCCGAGGCGAGACCACGGTGATCGATCCCGCACCGGAGTTCCGAGGCACCACCAAACAAGTCTGCGGGCTGTGGCCGTGGGTCGCCGGTGCGGGCACCCCCATGATCGGTGTCCCCTTCGGCCGGCACCTGGTCACCGGAGCCACGTTGTGTTGCGATCCGATCTCCTGGTTCCAGACCGCGCACCTGATCTCCAACCCGTCCTGCTTCGTGCTCGGTATCCCGGGCCTAGGCAAGTCCACCGGAGTGCGGCGCATGGTCACCGGATTGGCCGGATACGGAGTCATCCCGCTGGTGCTTGGCGATCTCAAACCCGACTACGTCGACCTCGTGCAAGCCCTCGGCGGCCAAGTCATCTCACTGGGACGTGGCCGCGGCCACCTCAACATCCTCGACCCTGGCGAAGGCAGCAGAGAAGTCCAACGCCTCACCGGCACTGCACGCAGCGCCCTGCTCGCTGGCATGCACGCCCGCAAACTCACCATGGCCAGCGCGCTGATCACCATCCTGCGTAAACAGAGACCAACCGACCGAGAGGAAGCGATCATCGACCGATCGCTCCGCCTCTTGGACGATCGGCACCCCGGCACCCCAGTGCTGGCCGACCTGCTCCAGATCGTCCGGGAAGCACCCGCCGATCTTCGGGCGGTCGCCCTCGACCGTGGTGACGACCAGCGCTACCAGGCCATCACGGAAAACCTTGAAGCGTCCCTCATTGCGCTCACCCACGGTGTGCTCGGAGAGACATTCGCGCACCCCACCACCAACCCCATGCGACGCGACCGCCCCGTCGTTTTCGATGTCTCCGACATCGACGACGCCCAAGAAGACCTCCAAGCTGCGACCCTGCTGGCCTGCTGGTCCGCCGGATTCGGCACCGTCGCGGTCGCCCAAGCGCTCGCCGACGCCGACCTCGAGCCCCGGCGACACTACTTCCTCGTCCTCGACGAACTCTGGCGAGCACTTCGAG
>JAUNUL010000061.1:0-8805 GCA_030538175.1 Propionibacteriaceae bacterium
CGGGCTTCTCAACGACCAGGGTTTCGGTCGTGAGCAGCAGCGCGGCGATGGACGCCGCATTGGCCAGCGCGGAGCGCGTGACCTTGACGGGGTCCAGGACACCGGCAGCGAACAGGTCGCCATATTCACCGGTGGACCCGTTGTAGCCGTGGCCCTGCTCGAGCTCGGCGACCTTGGCGACCACGACATAGCCCTGCTCGCCACCGTTCTCGGCGATCCAGCGCAGCGGCTCGACGACGGCCTTCTCAACGATGCGCACGCCAGCGCGCTCGTCACCTTCGAGGCCCAGCCCGTCCTTGAGCACCCGCGAAGCGTGGATGAGAGCGGAGCCGCCACCGGCGACGATGCCCTCCTCGATCGCGGCGCGCGTCGCGGAGACGGCGTCCTCGATCCGGTGCTTCTTCTCCTTGAGCTCGACCTCGGTGGCCGCACCCACGCGGATGACGCAGACGCCGCCGGCGAGCTTGGCAACCCGCTCCTGCAGCTTCTCGCGATCCCAGTCGGAGTCGGTGTTCTCAATCTCCTTGCGGAGCTGAGCAACGCGACCCTCGACCTCGCCGGCCTCGCCAGCGCCGTCGACGATGGTCGTGTTGTCCTTGGTCACCACGATGCGCGCGGCGCGACCGAGCACCTCGAGCCCGACCTGATCGAGCTTGAGGCCGACCTCAGGAGCGACGACCTGGCCGCCGGTGAGGATGGCCATGTCCTCGAGCATCGCCTTGCGACGGTCACCGAACGCGGGAGCCTTGACGGCCACCGAGGTGAACGTGCCGCGGATCTTGTTGACGACCAGGGTGGACAGTGCCTCACCCTCGACGTCCTCGGCGACGATGAACAGGGTGCCGGAAGCGCCGATGACCTTCTCCAGCAGCGGGAGCAGGTCGTTCATCGAGGAGATCTTGCCGGCGTGCAGCAGGATGTAGGGGTTCTCGAGCACCGCTTCCATGCGCTCGGGGTCGGTCACCATGTAGGGCGACAGATAACCCTTGTCGAACTGCATGCCCTCGGTGAACTCGAGCTCGGTGCCGAAGGTCTGCGACTCGTCAACGGTGATGACACCGTCCTTGCCGACCTTGTCGAACGCGTCGGCGATCAGTGCGCCGATCTCTTCATCACGCGAGGAGATGGTGGCGACCTGGGCCATGTCGGAGGTGGTCTGCACCTCACGGGCCGCGCTGGCCAGGGCACCTTCGAGCGCCTCGACAGCAGCCTCGATGCCCTTCTTCAGGGCGATCGGGTTGGAACCCGAAGCCACCGCACGCAGGCCCTCGTGGACGAGCGCCTGCGCGAGCACGGTCGCCGTGGTGGTGCCGTCACCGGCGACATCGTTGGTCTTGGTGGCGACTTCCTTGGCGAGCTGGGCGCCGAGGTTCTCATAGGGGTCATCCAGCTCCACGTCGCGGGCCACCGTCACACCATCGTTGGTGATGGTGGGGGCGCCCCACTTCTTGTCCAGCACGACGTAGCGGCCCTTGGGGCCGAGGGTGACCTTCACGGTGTTGGCGAGGATGTCGACGCCGCGCTCGAGCGAGCGACGCGCTTCCTCGTCGAACTGAAGGATTTTTGGCATAGGTGTCAGTTCTCCTTCGACGTCACTTGGAGACGACCGCGAGGATGTCGCGGGCGTTGAGGAGCAGGAGCTCCTTGCCGTCGTACTTCACCTCGGTGCCGCCATACTTCGAGAAGATCACGACGTCGCCCTCGGCGACATCCATCGGCACGCGGTTGCCGTTGTCATCCACACGGCCGGGGCCGGTGGAGATGACGCGACCCTCCTGCGGCTTCTCCTTGGCGGTGTCAGGGATAACCAGGCCGGAGGCGGTGGTCTGCTCGGCTTCCAGAGGCTGGACGAGGACGCGGTCCTCGAGCGGCTTGATCGTGACTGCCACGTCAAACACCTTTCATGGTTCACAGGTTCAAGTTCTTTTCCAAGCCCGGGGCGTCGTCGCGGGTGCCGTCCCAAGCAGTTGGCACACTCCCACGGAGAGTGCCAATCGGAACACTATCGCCGGACTAGCACTCGTTCAAGCGGAGTGCTAGAGGGCCTTGCCTTCCCCGTGCTGGGGCGACCAACGGGTAACAAGTCAGTAACTCTGGTCAAGTCGAACATTTCTCCTAGCCAGCAACGATTTGAGCTGCTGCCCGATCCGATCGACACCTGCCAAGTCGACACATCTCCACACCTTGTCGCGACTTCCAGAGGTTAGGGTCGACCCGCCGGACGACGCGGCTTCCGGATGTGTGCCTCGAGAAACTGACGCGCATGCCTGACTCCGCGGTCCGCAGCAGCCGGCCGAGAGAAAGGATCGCATGACGGAAACCGCAGTCAGCGCCAAACGCCTGTTCAAGATCTTCTCCGCCGACGAGGCCCGCATCGGCCAGCGTCTGGCGGCAGGTGAGGACGTGGACCTGACGAGTGTGCGCGGGACGGCCGCAGTCGTCGACGCCTCCTTCGACGTACGCCAGGGTGAGTCGTTCGTCGTCATGGGCCTGTCGGGTTCCGGAAAGTCGACCCTCATCCGCATGCTCAACGGCCTGAACACCCCCACCTCCGGCACGGTCCACATTGGCGGGGAGGATCTCACCAACGCCACCCCCGACCAGCTGCGCCGCATCCGCCGCGACAAGGTGTCGATGGTTTTCCAGCACTTCGCCCTGTTCCCCCACCGCACGGTTGCGGACAACGTGGCGTACGGACTGGAGGTCAAGAACGCCCCCAAAGCCGAGCAGCAGGAGCAGGCCCGGCATTGGATGAAGCAGGTGGGGCTGGGTGATGTCGGCAATAAATACCCCGATCAGCTTTCGGGCGGCATGCGCCAACGCGTGGGGCTCGCCCGCGCTCTGGCCGCTGGCACCGACATCCTGCTCATGGACGAGGCCTTCTCCGCGCTGGATCCGCTGATCCGATCCGACCTGCAGTCGCAGTTGATCGAGCTGCAGGCAGATCTGGGCAAGACCATCATCTTCATCACCCACGACCTGAACGAGGCCATGCGACTCGGGGACCGGGTCGCGGTGATGCGCCAAGGACGGATCGTCCAGATCGGCACGGCACCGCAGTTGCTGACCGATCCCGCCGATGACTATGTGGCGAGGTTCGTCGCCGACGTGGACCGCAGCCGAGTGCTGACCGCCGGCATGGTCGCCGACCGGACGGCTCCGGTGCTGGACCCCAACGCCACGGGGCAGGAGATCGCGGGCCTGCTGATCGCACAGGGCCACACGGTCGGTGCTGTGGTCCGGGATGACCGCCCCGTTGGCGTCGTCCCCTTGGCCGCGGCCCAGGACCAACCGGGGAGCACCGCCGCGGAACTGCTCGTGGAGGACCCCGGCATCATCCGCAGCACTCCGATCGGTGACTTGTTCGGCCGCGCGGCGACCCAGCCGGGCGCCTTGGTCGTCGCCGACCGTCGCGGCCGACTCGTTGGGCTGCTGAGCCAGGACCGACTCCTGGCCGCCATGTCGGATGCCGGACTGCGAGGTGACGCATGAGATTCGACCCACTCAACCCATCGATCCCGTTCGGCGACGGCGTCGCTGACGCCATCGACTGGACTCAAGCCACCATGGGGTGGCTCTTCGATGGGATCCAGGCCTTCCTCCAACTCATCTATGGCGCCTTCACCTTCGCACTGGCCACACCGCCCTATTGGGTAATCATCCTGATCTTCGCTGCTATCGCATGGCGCGCGGCCTCCTGGCGGCTGGCCCTGTTCACTGCGATCGGGTTCTATCTGATCCGCGGTTTCGACCTGTGGCTGCACGCCATGCAAACAATCTCGCTGGTCGTGCTCGCCGTGTTGTGTGCCCTGCTGTTGGCGATCCCGCTCGGCATCTGGGCGGCTCGATCCACCACGGTCTCGAAGATCGTCAAACCAGTGCTCGACCTGATGCAGACGATGCCGGCGATGGTCTATCTGATCCCGGCGATCACCATCTTCGGGATCGGCCCCACCCCCGGTGCCATCGCCACGTTGATCTTCGCGATGCCACCCGGCGTACGGCTCACCGAGCTCGCGATCCGTCAGGTCGACAAGGAACTGGTCGAGGCGGGGTACGCCTTCGGCTCGACCCCGGGCCGCATCCTGCGCCAGATCCAGTTGCCGGTGGCCTTGCCGACGATCATGGCCGGCGTCAACCAGGTGATCATGCTGGCCCTGTCGATGGTCGTGCTCGCGGGCATGGCCGGCGCCGGTGGCTTGGGTGGCGACGTCGTCGGTTCACTGGCCAGCCTCAACATCCCGCTCGGCATCGAAGCCGGCACCGCGGTTGTCATCATTGCGATCTTCCTCGACCGAGTGAGCGCCCGCTTCGGCGAACCTCAACGCCGCCGGCCGCGGGGTCGGCGTACCCAACAAGAGACGGAAACCTCCGGACAGGACCCCACCACCGAACCCACAACGGAACGGAGCAAGGCATGAAGAAGACCGGACTTGGCGTTCTCGCACTCGCGGGCGCCATGATGCTGACCGCGTGCGGCGCATCCAACTCGGGCAGCGGCCCGACCAATGGCGCCCAGCCCGCCCCCGGCAGTCAGGAAACGACCGCAGCAGCGACCGCTTGGACCGAATGCAAGCCGGGCGAACACGCCCAGGATGCCTCCGGCATGCCAGAAGACGGCGAGAAGAACGTCACCCTCGGCGCGTTCAACGGCTGGGATGAGTCGTTCGCCACCACCCACCTGCTGAAGGCCGTCCTGGAGAAGGAGGGCTACACCGTCGACATCCAGGCGTTCGAGGCAGCCCCCGCCTTCACCGGCACCGCCCGCGGCGACATCGATGTCATCACCGATGTGTGGATGCCGGTGACGCACCCGCAGTACATCGATCAGTTCGGCGACAACCTGGTGCACCTGGGCTGTTGGTACGACAACGCGAAGCTCACGATCGCGGTGAACGACTCGTCCCCGGCCAAGACGATCGCTGATCTGGCGACGATGAAGGATGAGTACGGCGGCAAGCTCTATGGCATCGAGCCGGGCGCCGGCCTGACCAAGGCCACACGCGAGAAGGCCATCCCGACCTACAAGCTCGAGGACTGGGAGTTCGTCGTTTCCTCGACCCCGGCGATGCTCGCGCAGGTCGATCGCGCCACCAAGGGCAATGAGAACGTGGCCGTGACGCTGTGGCGTCCGCACTGGGCCTATTCGGCGTATCCCATGCGGGATCTCGAGGACCCCGAGGGCGCGATGGGCGGCGTCGAGATCATTTCGTCCGCCGGCAGCAAGGACTTTGCGGAGAAGTCTCCCAAGGCGGCGCAGATCGTGAAGAACCTGGCCCTCGATGACGCCCAGCTGGCCGAACTCGAGGACTACATGATGAGCCCCGAGCACCATGGCGGGAAGAACCACGACGCGGCTGTCGCGCAGTGGCTCGAGCAGCATCCCGACTTCGCCGAAGAGTTGGTCAAGGGCGATTTGGGCTGATCGCGGACACCCGTTCCCATCGGCGCGGCGCGACATCCAGCCCGCGCCGATGGGAGTTCCCGCCCACCAGCAGGCCGAACATCAACCCCACGAGGAGCGACACCACGATGTGTTCCCCCCCATCCTCGATGATCGCGACCAGATCCCCCGGTTGCGTCGAATAGGCCACCAGGCCATGCAACGCATCGACCACCACCCCGAAGAATGCGAGCAACGCGAGCAGCGCGATGATCGCCCGGTGCTCGGCTCTCGCCTGCCGGCCAGGCTCCCGCTGCAGCAGCCAGGCCCACACGACACAGACCAGCAAGGGCAGGGCGACCCCGACGAACTCCCCCAGGGTCGCGTCCGGCTGATGCACGTCCGGTGACCACAGATCGGTCAAGAGCCGGCCGAGTCGTTCATGAAGCTGCAGGGCATCGTCGAGCAGCAAGTAGCCGAAGATCGCCGCCCAGCCGGCCAACCGCCAGCGGCGTTGCGTACGCCCCACCCAGACGGTGAGCACGACCAACCAGAGGAATTTCAGGTACTGGATGAACTCGCCATAGCCGTGATCCACGTCGAGGAACAAGGCATCGCTCACGTCCAGCACCCGGTTTCCCAGGTGCAGCGCGATCAGCGTCAGGTCAGCGACCAGCAACAGCGCCACAAGGACGCCGACACCAGGGGTCTTTCGGTCCGCAACGAACCGCCCGATCGCGTCCCGCCACCTGCGCCGACGAGTCGAGAAAGCAACTCTCGGATGTCCAGTCATAGAACGAACAATGAAACCACAAGATGAGCCGCCGATGAGACGAATATGAGCACGATCCTCACGTTCGCCGGCGGAAGAATCCGCCCGCGGGACAGGCAGCCGGCTCCTCAGGATGGCGGACGATCCGCCCCGTAGTCAGCAACCGTGCGGACGATCCCTGGCCGCGGATCAGCCCGCCGTGGCGCCCTCGTCGGCAACCTGCAGATATGCCTTCAACCCGGTCGTGGCCCTGGTCGGATCAAGGGCGAAGTCCAGCTGATCGAGGGTGTAGCGATCCCCGATGAGCCGCTCGGTGGGCAACCAGCCCGCAGCGATGAGGGCGATCCCCATCGGGAAGGTGTTGGCGTACCGAAACGAGCCGTGGACGGTCAGCTCACGGTTCTGCATGAGGGTGATCGGCAACGCGACCTCATCCGCCCCGCGCCCGACAAGCACCACGTGACCGGCGGGTCGCACCGCGGGGAAACCACGCCGGATCGCCGCGGCTGATCCGGAGCACTCGACGAACGCGTCGTAGTGCGCGGTCGGAATGGCGATGCCGGCCCGCGCCATGTTGAAGGTATCCGTGGCGCCGATGTCCTGGGCCCGGGCCAAGCGTTCCCCGGACAGGTCGCTGATGGCGATCTCATCCGCGCCGAGTTCCTTTGCGACCGCGACGGTGATCAACCCGATGGGGCCGGCACCAGCGACGAGCACCTTCGACCCTGCCTTGATGTCGGCTTTGTTCAACGCTGCGAGCGCGATCGCTGTCGGTTCGGCGAGCACGGCCGACGGGATCGGCACTTGGCTGGGCACGGTGTGGGAGAAATCGCTGGGATGGACCACATATTCGGCGAACACACCATCGCAACCGGGGGTCCCCAGGAAGGTTGCGGTGTCACAGAGGTTATAGCGCCCCTGCCGGCACTGCGCGCACTCGCGACAGATGCGCAACGGTTCCAGCGAGACGAGCTCCCCGATGCGTTCGGCGGGCACTCCCTCGCCCACACCAACGATGTGCCCGGCGGCGGTGCGGCCCAGGACCAGCGGCCCACGCATCGGCTGACCGCGCAGCCGGCCTGTGCTGTAGAGCTGGACGTCCGCCCCGGACACAGCGGCCGCAGCAATTCGGATGAGCACCTCTCCCGGACCGGGCACGGGCACCTCGCGCTCCTCGAGCGAAAGGTTGCGGACACCACGCAGGACGCTGGCGCGCATCGTGCTCGGGATCTCCATCGGCTCCTCCTCTGTCGGGGTCCAGCCTAACCAGACACCGACGCGGTCCGGGCGGGCCCGACCAGATCGGTCCCGGGATGCATCATTCGAGCCGATTCACCACCAGCACCTGCGCTGCACCGAGGGTCGGGGTGATCACGATCGTGGCCGACCGCGTCCCGGTGAGCTTGAGCCGCCGACGCAGCGCGGCAGGATCGATCTCGATGCCGCGTTTCTTGATTTCGAGGACGCCGATGTCGTTGTCCCGGGCCCAGCGGCGCAGTTCGCGTTCCCGCCAGGGCATCGCCTGCACCACTTCGAAGCTGGTCCACCACGGCGAGCGGGTTGGGTTATCCGTGGTCAGATAGGCGATGTCGGGGTGGACGCGGCTCGCGCTCATGGCCGCCGCCAACGTCGGCAGTCCACCGGCCGCAAGTACGCCAGGGTCCGGCTCGTGGAGATAGCGCCCCGGCTCGCTGACCGATGGGCTCGGCGCCGCGGGATCCACCTGCAGCGTCTCGCCGGCAGGAAGCAGAATGGCCGCGCGCCCGGGCCCGGCGTACGCCCCAACAGCCGCACGAGGCGCCGACAAGCCGGCCGACCAGACGCACGCCTCGACGAGGTCCCCGCGGTGGCTGACCCATTCGGTGCGGGTCTCCTCGGGGAGGAGTCGATGGGGTACGCCCGGTCCGAGCTTGAGGCAAGCCCCCGCCGGGCGATCGAGCAGGCCGGTGACGAACGGCCACGGCGGGCTGAAATCGGCGACGTTCCACGTCCGCCCGGCACCCGTGCGCCGGGCAGGGTCACAGAACACGGTGCGATCGGCCAGGTCGGACTCCGTCGCGTCGGCGTGACGCACCTGCGCACGACCCGCGAGGTTCGCTGCCGCCAGGACCGCGGTGGTCTCATCCCGCTCGACCGCGACGACATCAAGTCCGGCGTCCACCATCGCCAGCGCATCCGTCCCGAGCCCGCACCCGAGGTCGATGACGCGAGTGACCCCGGCGGTGACCAGTCGCTCGGCACGCCAGCGGGCCACATCGGGTCGCGTCGCCTGCTCGAGCCCGTCAGCGGTGAAGAAGAGCGCGCCGGCGTTCTCGCCGAACTTGGTCCGGGCCCGACGCCGCAAGGAATCCTGCGCCAGGGCCGCGGCGGCCAACTCAGGCTCGAACCGTTTGCGCAGGGCGGTCGCTGCTGCGAGCGAACCCGGATCTGCCTGCGCAGCGGCCGCCATCAGCGCCTCGTCACCTTCGGCCGCAACCAACCGGCGGGCAACAGCAGGATCCATGCCCCCACTCTCCCACCTGGCACGCCGGAACCCGCCTCACCCGCAACGCGGCGGTCTGCACCGGGCCCCCAACAGTGCCGGCACGCCCTCACCAGGGCACCCGACATCGTGAGGCTGGCACCGTCGGCTAAAGGTTTCTCCCCTGGT
>JAUNUL010000061.1:8815-11766 GCA_030538175.1 Propionibacteriaceae bacterium
AGCGCTGCCTACGTTGGAACGACACCCGCAACGAGAGGACCATCCATGAAGATTGCCGTGCTCGGCGGAGGCCACGGGTGCTATGCGGCGGCAGCCGACATGACCGAACGGGGCCACGAGGTGCAGTTGTGGCGCCGCGACGCCGAAGCCCTCGCCCCGCTGTTGACGGATCCGGTGATCATGGTGCGGGACGAACGCGGGGAACACGGCGTACGGCTCAGGGGTGTCTCCACCAACATCGGCGACGTGGTCGCCGACGCCGAGCTCGTGCTGATTCCCCTCCCTGCGACCGCCCAGCTTGACGTTGCCGCAGCCCTCGCCCCACACCTGCGGGATGGCCAGGTCGTCTATCTGCCACCCGGCACGTTCGGCTCGTTCGTCATGGCAGAGGAAGTACGCCGGCTCGGCAGCACCGCGGACGTCGCCTGGGCCGAAACCGGGACCCTGCCGTGGCTCGCACGCAAGCACGGGCCCACCACCGTCGCCATCACGGTCCGTGCGACCCGCCTGCCGACCGGCGTCTATCCACAGCGCGCCTCAGGGCACGCACTCTCGGTCCTGCGGCAGGCTTTCGACAGCATTGAGGACTGCGGCGACGCGTTGTCGGGCGCGTTGATGAATGCTGGCCCGATCATCCATCCGCCGCTGATCCTCATGAACGCCGGGCCGCTGGAGCATTTCCCCCGTTGGGACATCCACAACGAGGGCACTCAACCGTCGGTGCGGGCTGTCACCAACGAGTTGGACGCCGAACGGATCGCGATCCGCGAGGCCCTCGGCTATTCCGGTGAGCATTTCCCGCTGCGGGATCACTATGAGAACGATCGATGGATGTACGGCGATGCCCACCGCAAGCTCGTCGACTCCGGCGACTGGCGCGAGCACATCGATCTGCACACGCACCGCTATATGACCGAGGACACCCTGCTGGGGCTGGGATTCCTGAGCTCGGTCGCGACCTATGCCGACGTGGCCGCGCCGATCACCTCCGGCCTGCTGGCGATGGCGCGGGCCATCACCGGGACCGACCGGGCCCCGCGCTCGCTGTCGGAGCTCGGACTCACCGGACTCGACCGCTCGGCGCTAGCGGCGCTGCTGAGGGACGGTCGCTGAGTCAAACACGGCTCACGGCAACCCCGCCGCACCGGCCAGGACCCCGACGCTCACCCGGCCCGGAGGTCTCGGACCTGACCCCGGATCGTGGCCGCTACGAAGGCCACCAGCGCCAGCGCCAGGAAGGTGAGCACAGTCGTCGTCCGCGCAGCCTCGATCGGCACCCGCCCGACGTGCTCAAGCACCGAGAGCTGACGGGACCACTCAGGCAGGCGCAGGGTGTCGGCGAGAAGACCGACGACCGCGGCCCACCCCAACAGAAGCCAACCCACGAGCAGGCCACCGCGCGCCAGCATCGCGGCCAACGCAGCGCAGGCGACCAGGCCCAGGATCGGTGCAGCATAGGCGCTTCCTGCGATCATGGCATCCCCGATCGCGCCCGACCGGCCAGTGACCCACTGGGTCGACAGCCCGAGCGCGGTGGCACCTAAACCCATCGCCACGGCCATCTCGACGGCGATGACCACCCACCACGATGCCCACACCTGCCAGCGACGGGCCGGTGCCGACAGCACAAGTCCGAGCCGGCCACTGGCTTCCTCGGCCTGCAGAACCCCCAGTGCCTGCAACCCCAACGCACCCCCACCGAGCGCGACGACCACGACCGCAAGAGCGGTGATGACATCCTCGGGACGACCCGACCCGAGCATCGCCCCGATCCCCGGATTGGTGCGGACCATGTCGGCCATCTCAGCGGCCAGCGTGCCGATCGCCGCACCCCACAGGATCAGCCCGACCGCCCAGCCCAGCAGACCGCCGCGGGTCAGCCGCCAGGCGACCCCGACCGGGCTGCCCAGCAACGCAGACCCGTGGACGGGACCGGGCTTCGGGGTGAACAGACCGGCGCCCAGATCCCGGCGCACAGCGATGAGACCGGCGACCAGGAGCACAACCAACCCGGTGATCCCGAAGCCCACCAGCGGAAGTGCGGTCGGTTCGGCGGAAAACGGTCGCACGAGCGGCAACCAGCCCATGGGGGTCACCCACTCAGCGGCGATCTCCCGCCCGTCGATCACAGCACGCACGAGAAACATGCCGAAGGCGATCACCAGTCCCAAACCCATGGCCGTGCGTGCCGAGCGACCGAGCTGCGCCGCCAGCAGCCCGACCGCACCGAACCACCAGGCGAACAGGGCGAGCGACCCCGCGTACCACATCGAGCCGCGCAGCGGCAGGCCGCTTGCCGCGAGACCGGCGACCGTGGCGCAGCCGAACACGACGAACACGACCGTGAGCGTGATCAGGGCGCCCACCAGGGGCGCCAATCGACCGAGCCGGCCGGCGGTGAGCAACTCGGCTCGCCCCGAATCTTCCTCGGCGCGAGTCCGCGACACGGCCAGGTGCAGTGCGATTGGCGGAAAGAACAACAGCCCCATGAAGCCGACCTCATAGGCAGCAATCCCGCCCAGCGAGCCGAGGTCCTGCCAACGGCCGTTGAACGCCCTGCCCGCCGGGGATGCGCCCAACGTGGCGGCGTAGAGCTCGCGGCTCTCGGCTGAGGGATAGAGCGCCATGACACCGGCCGCCGCGCCGATCACCAACGCGGCCATGGCGGCTGGCCAAAGGAGGAGGCTGGGCCAGCCCGTGCGCCAGTGCCCGCGAACCACCCGCAACGTGCCTGCCAGGGCATTCATGACGCCACCTCGTGGGTTGCGGCGCTGTCGGAATCGCCAGCGACCCCGTTGGAATAGTGCTCGAGGAAGAGCTCATCCAGCGAAGGCGGCCGGACGATGACGTGTGTCGGCCGGGCGGCTGCGACCGCGGCGAGCGCCTCCGGCAGGGCTCGTGGTGACACCGTGAAGACCGTCCGCACATCACCGACCGGCGGCCCCGCACCG
>JAUNUL010000062.1 GCA_030538175.1 Propionibacteriaceae bacterium
AGTGCATTCCGTGATCCACACCCGCCGCCTGACCGGTCGGCGGACCGCGTCGAGGTGCTGATCCATGAGTCCGTCGGCGCGGAGGCAGAACACATTGCGCACCTGCTGAGGCATGCCCACCTGCGCGACGGCGTGCCGTGGTCGGAGATGGCGGTCCTTGTGCGGTCAGGGCGGCGCAACCTGCCACCGCTGGCGAGGGCACTCACCGCGGCCGGGGTGCCGATCGATGTAGCCGGTGACGAGATTGCCCTCTCCGCGGAGCTGGCCGTCCGCCCTCTGCTGCTGGCGTTGGCTGTCGCGCTCGAGCCCGCCGGCCCCGATGTGGACCAGGCGACGCGCCTGCTGCTGTCGCCACTTGGTGGGCTGGACAGCCTCGGCCTGCGACGACTGGGCCGGGCACTGCGTGCAGTCGAGCGTGCCGAGCTG
Source organism: Propionibacteriaceae bacterium (assembly GCA_030538175.1). Taxonomy (GTDB): domain Bacteria; phylum Actinomycetota; class Actinomycetes; order Propionibacteriales; family Propionibacteriaceae; genus Enemella. Next base: position 427 of record JAUNUL010000062.1, read on the forward strand.
GCGGGCAGCGGGGTGCCGGAACTGTCGGGCGAGCTGATTCGCCGGGCTGTGGCACAACCCGCCTGGTTGGCCGAATGCCGGGAGGTTGCCGGGGCCACGCAACCGGAGTTGGCCAGGGTAGCCGAGCTGGTCGCTCTGTTGGATCGGGTGCGCGTGCGGATCGAGTCCGGTGGCACGGCCGAAGAGGTTCTGTGGACGGTGTGGGCGGGGACGCAATGGCCGGAGCGGCTGCGTCGAGAGGCGCTGCGCGGTGGTGATGCTGGCCGCCGAGCCGATCGTGATCTGGATGCCGTGGTTGCGCTGTTCGACGTCGCCGCACGGGCCGAAGAACTGGTGGGGGCCCGCGGGGTGATGGCCTTCCTCGCGGAAGTGGAATCCCAGCAGATCCCCGCGGACAGTCGGCGGGAAGCCGATCTGCAGGGCCGTGGGGTGCGATTGATGACGGCCCACCGGGCCAAGGGTTTGCAGTGGCGGTTGGTCGTGGTGGCGGGGGTCCAGGAGGGGACCTGGCCGGATCTGCGCGTGCGTGGCTCCTTGTTGGACGCTGACAGACTGGGCCGCACGGGAGTCGCGGCGGGGATTGGGCTGACGGAGCCCATGCCGCTGTCGGCACGGCTCGCGGAGGAGCGCCGACTCTTCTATGTGGCCTGCACTCGGGCGACGCAGCGCTTGGTGGTGTGCGCGGTGGAAGGCACTGAAGGAGAGGGCGATCAGCCCTCGAGATTTGTTGCCGACCTCGGCGTGGCAGCTGAGCACGTGCCGGGCCGACCGGCTCGGCCGCTCACCCTCTCGGCACTAGTGGGGGAGCTTCGTCGGATCAGCGTTGATCCGGAGGCGAGCCCGACCCTGCGGGATGCCGCGGCCGTGCGACTGGCACGCCTGGCGGATGCCCGTGACGATGAGGGCAGAGCCCTCGCAGGTGCCGCCGATCCCGCCCAATGGTGGGGGTTGCGCGCACCAACTGTCACCAGCCAGCCTCTGCTGCCTCCGGACGAACCGGTGCGGATCTCCGGGTCCGCGCTCGGTGCACTGCTTGACTGCCCCCGCCAGTGGTTCCTCAGCAGGCGGGCCGCGGCCGAGCCGGGGCGCAAAACAGCGGCCGGCACCGGTGACCTGCTGCATGTTCTGATCCGCCATGCGGTGGAGGAGGAGGTGCCGGCCACCGATCTCGTCGAACACCTTGATGTCGTGTGGCATCGGCTGGGTTTTGAGGCCACCTATCTATCAGCGGTCGAACGCACGGACGCCGAGTCAATGTTGGAGCGCTATGCGAACTGGGCGACGGCGCACGACTTCCGCACCGTGCTCGGGGTGGAGGTCGAGTTCGAGGTCCCCATCGAGGTGGCCGGGGATCGCGTGATCCTGACCGGTTCGGTCGATCGTCTCGAGCGCACACCGCAAGGCCTGCATATCGTCGACTTCAAGACGGGCCGCAGAGCTCCGGACAAGCGAGGGGTCGCCAGCCATGAACAGCTCGGGGTCTATCAATTGGCGGCCATGTCCGGGGCGTTCGATCACCTCGCGCCGGGGGAACGGCGGGTATCAGGCGCTGAACTCGTCTTTCTGCGATTGCAGGACACCGGCGATGCGCTCTTTCCGAAGGCTTTCCCGCAGGCTCCCCTGACCGACGAACCGCACCTGCCTGACGATCCACCCGAACACCGGGAGACCCATCCGACCTGGGTGCACGCTCGGTTGGCGCAGGCCGTCCGCACCGTGCGCGCGGAGGAGTTCCACGCACGGTTGGGGCCACGGTGCCAATGGTGCTCCTTTGCCGCGAGCTGTCCGGCCAAGACTCAGGAGGTTGTGTCATGACCGAATCCCCCAGTGTCTTCCGGCGGCGGTTGACCAGTCGCGAAGAGTTGTCCGCAGCGCTGAAGATCCCGTTTTCCGAGCAGCAGCTCGACGCGATCACCGCACCGTTGGCGCCCGGCGTCATCATTGCCGGGGCCGGCTCCGGAAAGACGACGGTGATGGCTGCCCGGGTCGTCTGGCTGGTCGGGACCGGTCAAGTGCGCCCGGAGCATGTTCTGGGGCTGACCTTCACGCGCAAGGCGGCTGGCGAGCTGTCCACGCGGATCAGGGCCGCACTGATCCAGGCGGGTGTGATGGACACCGACGGCGTGGATGAGGCGGGTGAGCAGGTGGTGATGACGTATGACGCCTTTGCTGCACGCCTGGTGTCCGAGCACGGGCTGCGGATTGGCGTGGACGGTGACCGCACGCTGATCGCGGGCGCGACGAGGTTCCGGTTGGCCACGCGCGTGGTGGCAAATGCCGCTGGCCCCTTCGAGTCGCTCTCGCGACTGAGACCGGCCAGCCTCGCCGAACGGGTGCTCAAACTCGATGCCGACCTCCAGGCGCATCTGGTCGGACGCGATGCGCTGGACCGCCATGCCCGCCAGTGGCTGCTGGACTGGGCAAATGCGCCGTTGTCGCGCACCAAACGTCCCTATGCGGACGTTCGCAGCGCTCAGGCCGCGCTCGGTGAACGGCTGGAGTTGGCGAGCCTGGTTGCCGACTATCAGAAGCTGAAACACCGCCTCGGGTTGGTGGAGTTTGCGGATCAGATGGCCGTGTCCGCGCGACTTGTCCGCGAGGTGCCGGAGGTCGCCACCAAGGTGCGTGATCAGTTCCAAGTGGTCCTGTTGGATGAATATCAGGACACATCGGCGGCACAGGCTGCTCTGCTGCGAGGTCTCTTCTCAGGGCCGACAGCGAGTGCAGGTCGTGGACACCCCGTCACCGCAGTCGGTGATCCGGCCCAGGCCATCTATGGCTGGCGGGGCGCCGCAGCGAGCAATATCCTGCAGTTCGCCCAGGAGTTTCCGGGACGTGATGGCTTCCCGGCCCAAGCGTTCGCGCTGACGGTCAACCGTCGATCCGGGCATCGGATCCTTGAGGTCGCAAATCGCCTGGCTGCCAGCCTGAGGGCGGATCCTGTGCTGGCCGATGCGGTGGGTGACAGCATCCTGGTTGCGCCACCGGAGGCACCACCGGGTGAGGTGTGGGGTGCCACGTTTGCGACCTGGCCCGAGGAACTCACGTGGGTTGCCGATCGCGTCGTGGCCGCTCGGGAGTCCGGTCAAGTGCGAGCCTGGTCCGACATCGCGGTGCTCACCCGACGCAATGCTGACATCGGCGGGGTGTACGCGGAGCTCGTCGGACGGGATGTGCCGGTCGAGATCGTTGGTCTGGGTGGCCTGCTTGGGCTGCCCGAGGTCCGCGACGTGGTCGCCACCCTGCGCGTGCTCAATGACGTGACAGCCAACCCGGAGCTAATCAGACTGCTGACAGGTCCCCGGTGGAACATCGGTCCTGGGGATATCGCTCTGTTGGGCCGACGGGCGCGGGAGTTGGCTCGTGACCGAGAGCCTGACGCGGAGCCGAGCGACGCCCTGTTGGCGGCCTTGGAGGGCGCAGTCGCCGACATTGATCCGACGGAGGTGGTCAGCCTTCTCGATGCCGTCACCGACCCCGGGAGCCTGCCCTATTCCATCGAGGCACGCGAACGTTTCGCAGTCCTGGCCACTGAGCTCGGAGACCTTCGGGCGCACGCTGACGAGCCCGTCCTCGACCTGACCCGACGCGTCATCGCCACGATGGGCCTCGATGTCGAGTTGGTGGCGACGCCACACTTCGCCCGGGTGGCCAGACGCAATCAGCTGGCGGTTTTCGTGGATGCAGTTGCGGATTATGTGGATGTGGACGGTGATGCCTCACTCGGCGGCTTGCTGGCCTATCTGCAGGCTGAGGAGGTCCACGGCACGGGTCTCGATCAGGCCACACCGAGCGACCTCGACTCGGTCAAGCTCCTCACGATCCACAAGGCCAAGGGGCTGGAGTGGACCATGGTGTTCCTGCCTGCCCTGGTGCAGGGGGTCTTTCCGTCTGATCGGGTGACGGACAACTGGCTGCGACGGGCCGACGCAGTCCCGGCGGATTTGCGCGGCGACGCCGCGTCCATCCCGCAGGTCACCGATGCGAGCAAGGACGGCATCGCCGCTTATGCCGCGGCGCTGAAGGACGAACAACGGTATGCCGAGGATCGACTCGGCTATGTGGCGGTGACCCGCGCCAAGCGATTCTTGATCGGAAGCGCCCACCGGTGGCGCCCGGAGACGGTGAAACCCCGCACCCTATCGCCCTATCTCTCAGCGATCCTTGCCGAGGCCGCGGCCCAGGACAAGGTGATGGCCGTGGCACCCGACCCGGACCCCGGGCAGGCCAACCCCCTGCTCAGTGAGCCCTCGCCCGTGCCCTGGCCGCGACCGGCTGATCCGGATGCCCGTGCGCGCCGTCACGAAGCCGCGATGGCCGTGGCGGCTGCCCGGGACCGTTGGCAGCGCACCGGTGACTACGAGGATCCGGCCGCCGACATCGGGCTGTTGGATGAGGCGGAGATCATCGCGGGCTGGGATGACGACGTGGATCGGCTGCTGACCGAGGCGCGAGAGGCGCGGCGCGGTCGCCGCACGGTCGCGTTGCCCGAGTCGCTGTCCGCCACGACTCTGCTGTCTGCGGCCCGCGACCCCGGAGCATATGCGGGACGGCTGATCAGACCCATGCCGTCCCCACCCGCTCCTGCTGCGCGGTTCGGCACGCGGTTCCACCAATGGATCGAACGCCACTACGCGGCCCGTGGGGCACCTCTGCCCCTCGTGGACGCCGAAGAGGTGCTGGACCTGGAAGATGAAACAGCTCGTGACGACCGCCAGCTCAAGGAGCTCTGCGAGCGGTTCGCCAAGGGCATCTTCGGGGAGCGGGTGCCGCACCGGATGGAGGTGCCGTTCGTCCTGTTGGTCGATGGTGTGGCAGTGCGCGGTCGGATCGATGCGGTCTATCGCAGCGATGACCCGGCGTATGACTGGCAGGTCGTCGACTGGAAGACCGGCAGTGTGGATGCCACCGATCCGGGCCAGCTCGCCCTGTATCGACGGGCCTGGGCGCAGTTGGTCGGTGTGCCGGAGGAGCGGGTCGATGCCGTGTTCTATCTGGTCCGCAGCGATGAGGTCGTCCGTCCGGTGCCGTTGCCCGATCCAGCCTCGCTGGTGCGCTTGACGTTACGCTGAACGCCATGCAGTCCTGGATGTCGGAGGCCTCCCTCGACCGGGCGGACAATCGTCGAAAGGTGCCCGAGTGGGTGTCGGAACAATGGCGACGCCCCGAGGCGCAGTTGTTGCTGGTTGACGCCGAGGGCCACATCGCAACCAACGAGGAAGTGACCGGGCCGCGGGGAGTTGCGCCCGAGGGCGACTATGACGCTGAACGGCACACGTTCCTCGGGCTGGTGGAAGGGGTCCCGTGGTTCACCACCGAGGGATCGGTCACCGGCGCCCGCGCCTCGCTGCGCCATCTGGGAGCCGTCGCGGTGGGGGCCGGCCTGGAGTTGGCGGTGGGCGCCGTCGCGCTCATCGCCTGGCACCGGCTTGAGCCGTACTGTCCGGGTTGTGGGGCCCTCACCACAGTGACCTCCGGGGGACTGACGAGGCGCTGCTCCGAGTGCAAGCGGGTCCAGTTCCCGCGCACCGATCCAGCCGTCATCATGGCGGTGATCGACGACCAGGACCGGATCCTTCTCGGTCGACAGGCCAGCTGGGATGATGGCCGGATGTCGGTCCTGGCCGGTTTTGTCGACGCGGGGGAATCCCTGGAGCAGGCAGTACATCGGGAGGTCTTCGAGGAGACGGGCGTACGCCTGGGTGAGGTGCGATATTTCGGATCCCAGCCCTGGCCGTTTCCGCGGTCGCTGATGGTCGGCTTTGTTGCCGATGCGGTGTCCACCGACATCACGATCGACAAGCATGAGATCGATGAGGCGGCCTGGTTCAGCCGCGCCGAATTGGCCGCCGCGCTGAGCGAGCGGCGGGTCATCATGCCGGGCTCCGCCAGCATCGCGCACCGACTCATCACGGCCTGGCAGGGTCGTCTGCTTGGGTGAGTGGCGGCCTGGCTGGGTCGTCTGTTGCTTGAGTCGGCGCGGCGTGGGACGTCATCTGACGGGGTTGCGCGCACCACGCGGTGCGGCTATCTGCTGAACCCACGTCCCGGGGTGATGCCGCGTGCCATCGAGGCCCGGTGAGGGCTGCGCTTCCGGAATCTTGACCCCAGCAGCGTGGTGGGTCAGGAGAACGGTGGGCGTGCGTCGACAGCGATCGAGCGGCGGCCGGCCCAGCGCCACAGGCGGGCAGCGATGTCGCGGTCCTCGTCGGTGACCAGGTTGCCCATCCAGCGCAGAGCGAGTGTCATCAGGAACGTCGAGCGCATGCCGATCGGACCGAGCGTCGGCAGCAAGCGTGGCACCGTGACCAGTCCCGACAGCCGGCGCGCGATCGAGAAGGTCTCGCCATAGTGGTTGTTGAGGAGATCCCGCCAGGTGTGGGTGAGGGGATAGTCGCCTTCGCTCAGCAGCTCCGCGACGAGGCGGCCAGTCTCCAGGCCGTAGTCGATGCCCTCGCCGTTGAGCGGGTTGACGCACGCGGCCGCGTCGCCGATGAGGGCCCAGTTGGGGCCCGCCACGTTGGTGACCGCGCCGCCCATCGGCAACAACGCGGACGCGACGTTCCGGAGCTCGCCGGACAGGCCGAAGCTGTCAGCGATGGAGTCGCGATAGACCTGAATCAGAGGTTTGATCGCCACATCCACCGGACGCTTCGCCGTCGCCAGCGAACCGGCGCCGATGTTGACCGTGCCGTTACCCAGGGGAAAAACCCACCCGTAGCCGGCCATGATGTCGCCTTCGGTGTCCCGCAACTCCAGGTGTGAGGAGATCCAGGGGTCGTCGCTGCGCGTGGAATCGATGTACGCCCGCCCCGCGATCGCATAGACCGTGTCGCGGTGCCACTCCCGCCCCAGCACCTTCCCCAGCGGTGAGCGAACCCCATCGGCCACGATCAACCGACGGCACTGGAGCTCGCGGGTCTCCTGACCCTGCTTGAACACCACAGCCGTCACCCGGCCACCGTCACCCCGACGGACATCGATGGCACGGGCGCCCTCGACACCGGTTGCGCCGGCATCGAGCGCGAGCGTTCGCAGCCGATCATCAAACTCGGTCCGCGCCACCGCGGAGCCCCAATCGGGCAAGTTGCCGCCCGGCCAGCGCAGATGCAGGGTCTGACCGAAGCCGTGCGCACGCAGACCCTGATTGGTGGTGTGGGTGCGCAACCAATCCGCAAGACCCAGCTTGTCCAGTTCACCGATGGCCCGTGGGGTCAGCCCATCGCCGCAGGTCTTGTCCCGGGGGAACCTGGCGGCATCAGCCAGCACCGTCGTCAAGCCGAGCCGCGCGGCCCACGTGGCCGCCGCAGATCCAGCGGGGCCGGCCCCCACCACGAGGACGTCGGTGTGGGTCGGGAAGTTCTCTGTCACGGGCGAATCGGTCACCGCCCGATTGTCGCAGCCCACCGCAAACCCGCCCAATCGGTTCAGGGTGCGGCGGGATCGGTGTGCTGTGCCGCTGTCATCGCCAGCCCGGACGCCCGACTCGCCGGACGGCTCACAGCCCGCGCCAGCGCCTCCTCAGAGCCGATGATCTCGACTCCGTGGCTGGCCCGCGTCACTGCGGTGTACAGGAGTTCCCGGGTGAGCAGGGGGGACTCCACCGGTGGCAACACCACAGTGACATGGCGGAACTGGCTGCCCTGGGACTTGTGCACGGTCATCGCGTGGACACTGGTGATCTCCCGCAACTGCAACGTGGTGAAGAGCATCGGCGAGCCACCGCGGGCGAAGGCCGCCCGCAGACCTTGGTCGGTGCGGATCAGCACCCCGGTATCACCGTTGTAGAGCCCGGCATCCCGGTCGTTGTCCGTGATCATGATCGGGAGACCGGGATGGAGATCACCCATGAGGTCGTGGTCGGTGAGGCCGTGCTCGGACCGGGCCGCCCGGAGCCAGTCATGGACCTGGCGTTCCCACCGGGCCACCCCGAACGGACCCCGCCGATGAGCGCACAGCACGCGGTGCTCCTCCAGCGCGGCCAAAGCGGCTGGGGCGTTACCGGCAACCGCTGCGGCGTACATCCGCCGACCGGAGGCGGTGATCTTGCGCTGCAGATCGACCAAAGGCCCCGTGTCGGCGCCGTCCCAATGGATGAGTCGAACGTCAGCGGCGGAACCGTCCAGCACCGCAAGCGTGCGCTCGACGTCTCCAGCCCGGATCGCCCGAGCCAACTGCTCGATGCCACCGCCGAACCGCCAGGTGTGCTGCAGGGTCACCACGCCGGCGCCGGTGGGGAGGGCCTCCGGACGCTGCTCGGGGGCCAACTCTGCCAAGGCTGCGAGCTGAGACGCTGACGCCTGCGGCGCTGCCCGGGTGATGTCGGCCAACACCGCCCCCGCTTCGACAGAGGCCAGTTGGTCGGGATCACCGACGAGGACCAGGCGGGCGTCCGGACGAAGGGCCTCCAGCAACGCGGCCATTTGTGTGAGCGAGACCATGGACATCTCGTCCACGACGACCAAATCATGCGGGAGCGGGTTGCCGGCATGGTGGCGTGGCCGTTCGCCCGGTCGCCACCGCAGCAGTGAGTGCAGCGTTACGGCCCGGGGCAAGGGGGTCTGGGACCACGGTGCAGCGAGGCCCGTCAGCGTCTGCAGGACGGCCTCCTCCAGCCGGGCCGCGGCCTTGCCGGTTGGTGCAGCCAACGCGACCACCGGTGTGGTGGGGAGGGTTCCGTGATGCAGGGCGAGGATCTTCGCCACGACGGTGGTCTTGCCCGTGCCGGGGCCACCCGCGATCACGGTGATCCGGCTGAGGCCTGTCATGGCCGCTGCCAGACGTTGATGGTGCGGTTCGTCGGCCGGAAGGTCCGGATCGTCGAACAGTGCATCGAGTTCTCGTCGCACGGTCGGGATGGTGGCTGCTGCCCAGACGCGATCCACACCGGGATCGTTGCTGCCAAGTTGGCTCGAGCCGCGGCGCAGCTCCAGGTGCTGGCGAACCGACTCCTCCGTGCGCCAATAGCGCTCCAGATAGAGCAGGTCACCGATCAGCCGCAGCGGTTGCCCACTGCTGGCCCTCCGGGATGTCGCCACTACAGGAGATCGCTGGATGGCTTGGGTCCATTCGAGTGGATCGGGCCAGGTCAGGTCGTCCGGCGGGCTCTCCAACGTGTCGATCACCAGTTCGGCCAGTCTCGTGACGTCCAGACAGACCGACCCAGCCCGCAGCGCACGGACCACGAGCGCCACGGCCAGCCTGACGCTGTCGTCGGCTTCGGACCAAAGCTCGCAGACCAACCGGGCCGTGTGGACGTCTGCGGGGACCAGGACACCAGCAGCGTTGAACTCTGCGAGCAGCCCCCTTGCGTCGCAGACCATGTCAGAGGTCGTCATCGGGCTCTCCTCCTCCATCCAGCACGCGCGGTGTGGAGTCCAACTCGGCACCAGCCAGCAGGTCCGAGAGTTCGGTGATCAATGCCGCCGGGGGCCGCCACGTGAAGACACCGCAGGGCGTGCCCCCGACCAGCGGGGTGTCTGGCCCAGCCATGCCACGAACGAACAGGTAGGCGACCCCGCCCAGGTCGTGCTCGGGGTCATACCCGGGCAGGCGCCAGCGCAGATAGCGGTGCAGCGCCACGGCATACAGCAGGGCCTGCAACGGATAGTGCGCGGCCATCATCGCTTCCGCCATCGAGTCGGGCACATAGTGGCCGACCAACAGTGGGGTCCGGTCGTCGAGCGGCCCGAGCCAGTTCGTTTTGTAATCCACCACCAGATAGCGGGGACGCGCACCCGAGGCGTCAGCGCGCTCGTTCGCCGGGATCCGGAGCACAGCATCGATCGAGCCCACCAGGAACCCACGCAGCACCTCGTCGGTGAGCAAGGGGTCGGTGAGCCGTCGGTGATAATCGACCAGAGGATCATCGCTGGCCAGGTGTCGGGTGAGCAGGTGCCCGATCTCGCCGAGGAGCACCCGCCGCACAGGCTGATCACCGCCGGCCAGGGCGTACTCGAAGTCGAGCTCCGCCAACCTGTCTGCGACCGGGATATCGCACAGTCGCAACCCGCCGGCCAAGGGTCCGAGAGGTGTGCGGATGGCTGGCAGGAGTCCCTCGGCCAGGGCAGCGGCGGTCAGTTCGGGTCCGGCGCCCTCCACCGGCAACCGCCCCAACCACCGTGCGGCATGGGTGCGGATCTCGATGTCCAGATCGTCCACATGGGGATCGAACGTTTCATAGATCGCATGCACGAGCGTGCCGAATGCTGCGCCACGGGGCAGGTCCGCCATCGGAGACGGCTGCGCCAGGGCTCCGGTCAACGCGTGCTCGATGGGGTGCATCTCCTCAGGTTCGATCTCGTCGGCGAGGACGCGGAGCTCGTCGTTCTCGGCCGTCTCCGGCGGAGGCGGTTCGGGTCGGGCCTCGTGGACGCGGGCGGTGAGCCCCGAATACGACGTACGCCGCCAGTCCACATCAAGTGTGCGGGTGAACCGCCGAGCCCGAAGTTCAGGGACGGGACCGAGCAGACCTGATGGCGCGCCGGCCGGGATGGTGCCGACCTGCTGGACCGCGATCCCGGGTGCCTGCAGCTGATCCGCCGGGGACATTCCACACGGATAGTGCAGTCGGGGTGCGGCCTCCCCGGAGCGGAAGAGCAGCCGGTGCAGGGGTGCCCCCGGCGTCCGCTGCCGGTTGGCGGCCCACCACAGGACCAGACGGCACTGGGCGCGGGTCGCCGCGACGTAGAGCAGGCGCAGCTCTTCAGCGGCCTCCTCGGTTTCCCGGACCTGCCAGGCTTCACGGCGGTCCCGCCCCTGGGGGGCCAAATAGAGATGGCGGATCCCGTGGTGATGGAACTCGAACGGCTTTTTGTCGTCGTTCGGACTGTACGTTTCCCAGCGGTCCGGGAGATAGACGATCGGGAACTCCAAGCCCTTGGCGCGGTGAAAAGTCATGATCTGGACCGCGTCGGCATCGGATTCCATGCGTCTCGTGCGCTCATCGGATCCGGTGCGGCCCTCCCGGATGCGGTCGGTGAGCCACGCCACCAGCGTGGTGGTGCCGAAGCGTTCGCGGCTCTGTGCTGCGTGCAGCAGCTCGCCCAGATGCCTCAGGTCCGTC
>JAUNUL010000545.1 GCA_030538175.1 Propionibacteriaceae bacterium
GTGCCGGCGCCTTCTTTTGCGGGGTCATTCGCCGAACCATGGGAATGTCCGGGGTGCCTGGCATGCTGGGGCCATGGCAGATCGCAGGAGTCCGTTCGGTCGGGTGGTCCTTGTGACGGGGCCCGAGTCCTTGCTCGCTGAGCGTGCGGTGGACAAGATCGTGGCCCAGGCACTCAAGGAGCGTGCAGACGCAGACCTGCACGACCTGGAGGCGATCCATCTTGATGCCACCGGATTGGCAGAAATCAGCGGTGGCTCCCTCTTCGCCAGCTCGTCGGTGGCCGTGCTGCGTGACCTTGGGAATCTGCCAGCCGATCTCACCGACCCCTTGCTCCGGTTGGCCGCGGATCCGCCTGAGGAGGTGGCTCTGGTGCTCGTGCACGCCGGTGGTCAAAAGGGCCGCGGCGTGCTGGACAAGCTCAAGAAGCTGCGTCCTGAAATCATCGACAACCCGCTGCTGAAGTCGAAGGACCTTGCTCGGTTCGTGGCCGACGAGGCCCGGCGGGCCCGGATCAGGATGCCCGAGGAAGCTGTGGGTTTCTTGATCGATGCGGTCGGGCACGATCTGCGCTCCCTGGCCGCTGCGGTGCACCAATTGGCGGCCGACAGAGTGGGGGAGGAAGAGGTGACCAGCGACCTGGTGCGTCGCTATTTCGGCGGTCGGGCGGAGGTGACCAGCTTCGCCGTCGCCGACGAGATTCTGGTTGGTCGGACGGTCCGGGCGCTGGAGCAGCTGCGCTGGGCGCTCGATACGGGGACGGCTCCCGTGCTCGTGACGTCAGCACTGGCGGCGGGCTTGCGTGGGCTCGGCAAACTCCAGGCTAACCGCAGTGGGATGGGTGACAACGACCTCGCCCGCGACATCGGGGTGCCGCCGTGGAAAATCCGTTCGATGCGTGTGCAGTTGCGGGGCTGGGATGCCCGCGGTCTGGCCGCAGCCCTTCAGCACGTCGCACGTGCGGACGCAGACGTCAAAGGTGCGGCGGATGACGCGGACTATGCGCTGGAGCGCTGTTTGCTCGCTGTGGCGGCCTGCCGCCGGACGGGCAACTCCTGATCTGCGGCGGGCTGGCACTGCGGCCGGATGCATCGTGAGGCAACGCCGAAAGGCGCCTCGACCGATGTCGAGACGCCCAGAGGCTCAGCGGAGAAGAGTCAGAGAGCAGCAGCGCGGCGTGCGACCGCGGACTTCTTGTTGGCCGCTTGGTTGCGGTGGATGACACCCTTGCTGACGGCCTTGTCGAGCAGACGCGTGGCCTTGCGGGCCGCGTCCTGCGCCTGGTCGGCGTCGCCGGACTCCGCAGCTTCGTTGAAGCGACGGATCGCCGTCTTGAACTCGGACTTGACGGCCTTGTTGCGCAGTCGAGCCTTCTCGTTCGTCTTGTTCCGCTTGATCTGGGACTTGATGTTCGCCACTGGGCAAGCCTCTAATTCGCTGAATGTTCGGTGGATGTGCGCGCGAGGGGTCGCGTCAGCACGGAGGAAAACTATACGCTGCTTGGCGCGCATCGCCAAACCGGTCGCCCAATTCTGTCACGCGTTGT
>JAUNUL010000063.1 GCA_030538175.1 Propionibacteriaceae bacterium
CGGGACACGTCGTTGTTGCCGCCGGACAGGATCGCGACGACCGTTTCGCCCTCGGCGATCTCAAGTTGGTGACCGATCGCGGCCAAGGCGAGCGCACCGGCGGGCTCGGCGATGATGCCGTCGGTCTGATAGAGGTCGAGCATCTCGGAGCAGATCCGTCCCTCCGGGACCGCAACCATCTCGGGCTTGTGGGCTGCCGCGATCGCGTGGGTCAGTTCCCCTGCTCGGCGCACTGCGGCCCCGTCCACGAAGGTATTGATCGAGTCCAGCGTGACCGGCCCTCCGGCCTCGATGGCAGCGGCCAGACAGGGCGCGCCGGCCGGCTCGACCGCGATCACTCGGCATTCTGGGTGGTGGTCGGCAAACCAGGTCAGACAGCCCGACAACATCCCGCCCCCGCCGACCGGGACGACGAGGACGTCGGGAGCCTTCTCGAGTTGGTGCATGATCTCCACCGCGAGAGTGCCCTGGCCCGCGATCGTCCGGGCATCGTCAAACGCCGGCACCATGGTTGCACCGGTTTCCCAGGCCGCTTCATAGGCCGCCTGAGCGGCCTCGTCATAGGTATCGCCGACCACGATGAGGCTGACGTGCTCGCCGCCCAGGTGGCGCATCCGGTCCCGCTTTTGGCGGGGCGTGGTGGTGGGAACATAGATCCGGCCTTGGATGCCGAGTCGGGCACACGCGTACGCCACCCCCTGGCCGTGATTGCCGGCCGAGGCGCAGATGACCCCGGCGTGGCGTTCCTGTTCGGACAGCTGACTGATCAGGTTGTACGCCCCGCGAATTTTGTAGGACCGGACCGGTTGCAGATCCTCGCGCTTGAGCCACACCTTCGCGCCCGTCCGCTCGCTCAACCGTTCGTTGAGCTGCAGAGGGGTTTCGGTGACCACGCCGCGCAGACGGGCGGCGGCCAGGGCGATGTCGGCTGAGGTTATGCGATCCACCGGATCAGTATCCATGCGGGCAGCGGGTCACCGCATCCCGCGTGCCCGACAGCGGGTGGGTTCAGCAGCCAGGCGTGGCCGTCGAGCGCACCAGGCCGGGGTTCGGCGGGAAACCGGGAACCCCGCTCTCGTTGCAGCAGCCGCTGTCAGGCGGTGTGGCCCCGGCGCAGCTTTGGCGCGGTCGTCGGCTCCTCGATCAGGTCCAGCAGGTCGGGCTCGCCGCGGGTGAGCTCGGCTCGTTCGGGCAGCTCGGCGTCCTGCCGGCGGGTCCGACCGATCATCGGCTCGACCTTGGTGGCATCGGCGACCAGCTCGGGGGCGGCGAGGGCGCGGGCTGACTCGACGACAGGCCTTGGGGTCTCCAGTTCGGCGTCGGTCACCTGCAAGTCACGGAACCTGCGGGCCGCAGGCAGGACTCGGGTCTCGAAGGACCCGACCATCTTGTTATAGGCCTGCAGCGCCGAGGTCAGCGAACGACCTGTCTTGTCGACGTGTTCACCCATGGTGCCGAGGCGGTCATAGAGCTCGCGGCCCAGTGCGAACACCTCGGCGGCGCTCTCGGCGAGTGCCGCCTGCTTCCAGCCATAGGACACCGCGCGGAGCAGCGCGATCAGCGTCGCCGGGGTGGCCAGCACGACATCTCGACGCGCCGCGAACTCGTGCAGGTCGGGGACGATCTCCGACGCCGAGATGAGGAACTGCTCGTTCGGCAGGAATAGCACGGTGAACTCGGGCGTGCCTGCGTCGGCCTTCCAATATTGCTTCCCCGACAACTGCTCGACATGTGTCTTGACGTTGCGTCCGAAGAGCTTGAGCTTGTCGTCGCGCGTGCGATCATCCTCGGTTTCGTGTGCCTCGAGGAACGCGCTCAGCGGGACCTTGGCGTCCACGAACACAAACTTGCCATCGGAGAGTTGGACTCGCATGTCAGGGCGGATCGTGCGATCGGCGCTGGTCTGGGTGGTGGTCTGCAGGTCGAAGTCGCACCGCTCGACCATCCCCGCGTATTCCGCCACGCGGCGCAGCTGGACCTCGCCCCAATGGCCGCGCACCTGCGGCTTGCGGAGGGCGGTGGCAAGCGCATGGGTCTCCCGACGGAGGTGTTCGCCGGTGTTTTGCACCGTCTTGACGTGGTTGCGGAGGTCGGTCGCCATGGCGACCCGCTCCTTCTCGATCTCGGTCAGCCGCGCGGAGAACTGACTCATCAGCGTCGTCAGCGGCTGCAGGGCCTCCTTCGTCTGCGCCAGCCGCTCGGCGGTGCTCGCGTCCACGGCCTTGCCTTGACGTTCGAGCGTTTCGCTCGACAGGACCTTGAACTGGTTGACCAGGGACTCCCTGTCGGCGGCCAGCTCCGTCGCGCGCGCGATCGCGCCGTCCCGCTCGGCAACCGCAGCCGCGAGCCGCGCCCCCACTTCGGCTGCCTCGGCTTGGGCCTCGGCGACGGCACTGCGCGCCTCCGCGGTCGCGGTCTCGCGCTGGGCGAGTTCTGTGGTGAGCCGTGCCGCTTCGCTGCGAGCCTGGGCCGTCTCTGATCGGGCATCGGCGGCCTGGGCACGGGCATCCGCCGCCTGTGCCTGAGCCTGCGCCAGCTCGGCTCGGGCTCGCTCGGCCTCTGCATCGCCGCGTGCCGAGGCTGAATCCATGCGTGCACGCACCAGCAACCACGTGACCACGCCGCCGAGGGCGAGCCCGATCACGAGGCTGAATCCGAGGATCATCACAGTTGAGGCGTCCATGGCTCCGACTCTGCCGGAGGGGTCTGACATTTTTCGTTTGCGACGCGCAGGGGGGTGTCCCGGCGGGCTTGGGAAACGAATTCCCATCGGAGTTTGGTCCTTGCCTGCAAAGGGATCCTGGAATCGGTAGCCTGAAAGAATTCAGGGGGTAATGAGGTGGCAACCACAGTGCAGGCCGAAGATTCCATGGTGTCCGTCTATGGACACAAAGTCCGCGTCTCTGTTCGACCCGCCGAGGGCCAGCCCAGCGGCACCTTGCTGATCGTCAACGGCATCGGCACCCGCCTCGACACGCTCGATGGCCTCGTCGACCATCTGGATCCCTCAACGGAAGTCATCCGCTTCGATCCCCCAGGCATCGGTGGGTCGAAGTCGTGGGGCATTCCCTACGGCATCCCGATGATGGCCTCTGCCGTGGCGGCACTGCTGACGAAGCTCGACCGCACCGAGCCGGTGGACGTCCTCGGCTATTCGTGGGGTGGGGTCGTCGCGCAGCAGCTGGCATTGCAGGCACCGCGTCGCGTGCGCCGACTGGTGCTCCTGTCGAGCAACACCGGGGTCCTGTCGGTGCCCGGCAGCATGCAGTCAATGGCGATGATGTTCAACCCACTCATGGCGCAGGCATCGCACGGCGACGACAAGGCGATCGGGGAGATCTATGGCGGACTGGCACGGAGCCGCCCCGACGAGGTCCGCGCACTGCTGAAGGCCGACCTGGAGTCCCATGGTCAGGGCCTCATGCTCCAGCTGATCGCGGCGATGACCTGGACAACACTGCCGATGGCCTGGTTCATCTGGCAGCCTGCCCTGATCCTGGCCGGGACCGATGACCCCATGGTGCCGCTGGTCAACGCTCGGATCCTCGCCGAGCAGATCCCTGCCGGCAGGCTGCACACGCACGCGGGAGGTCACCTCGACGCGCTGCTCGATCCCGGCACCTTTGGGCCCCTGATCTCGAAGTTCCTCCTGAAATAGCGCCCATGTGGCCGGCGCCAACACGGCCGTCCCCACATGGCGCTCTGCCTGGTCGGCGCTAGTGGTGGACGCCCGGCTCGTGGTGGCGGTGGTTGGGCGGCTCGATCTGGAACGTGGAGTGCTCGATCGGGATCGGGAAGTGCTCGGCGACGCACCTCTGCAGCGCATCGAGCAGCTTGGGGTTGCAGCCTCGGGTGAAGCACTCCTCCTCGACCACGATGTGTGCGGTCAGGACCGGCAGCCGGGTCCCAATTCTCGAGACATGCAGGTCGTGGACGCCCATGACGTGGGGTTTGGCTTCGAGGTGCCGGCGTACGTCATCAAGATCCAAACCATCCGGCACGGTCTCCATCAACACTGACCCGGCCTCGCGCAGGATTCGCACAGCGCGTGGGGCAATGAGGGCCGCGATCAGGATGCCGGCGATCGCGTCAGCGCGCGTCCAGCCGGTGAAGAAGATGACGACCGCGCCGATGATGACGGCCACAGAACCCAGCGCGTCGTTGACGACCTCGAGGAATGCCGCGCGCATGTTGAGGTTGCTGTCGCGGCCACCGACCAGCACAAAGATCGCAATGACGTTGGCGATCAGCCCGATGACGCCCATCGCGAGCATGCCGGAGCCCTCGACGTCAGCGGGAATGATGAGCCGGCGTACGCCCTCCACGAACGCGAAGATGCCCACCGCGAGCAGGATCGTCGCCTGGGCGCCGGCGGCGAGGACCTCGATGCGGGCGAACCCCCAGGTCCGCCGATTGGTCGGTGGACGGGCCATGAGCGTGGCTGCGAAGAGAGCGATGCCGAGGCCTGCGGTGTCGGTGAGCATGTGGGCCGCGTCGACGAGCAGCGCCAAGCTGCCGGTCACCAGGGCCATGACCACCTCGGCGAGAAACACCGTCGCGGTCAGACCGAAGGCAATCGCGAGTCGCGTCCGATTGGCGCCCGCGCCGTGGTCGTGGCCGTGGCCATGGTCATGACTGTGCCCGTGATCGTGGCTCATTCGTCCGCCTTCCTGTGCCTGGGGGGCATGTGACCGGTCTGCTCGAGCAGTCCTGTGGCGGCGGCCAACAGGGGCACCGTATGAGCCGGGTGACTGAGAGAGAAAAGAGACGACCTGCCTTCGGGCCGTGACTCCACAAGGCCGCAGTCCCTCAGCCGTCCGAGATGAGCGCTGACCGTCGACTGGGCGAGTCCGAGGTGTTCGGTGAGCTCGCGCACATTGTGTTCCCCATTGAGGAGGTGAGCCAGGATGGCGAGACGTCCTGGATCGCCGAGGCTGTGGAACAACTCTGCTGCGCACTCGGGATCGGGGAAATCAGCCTCTGACTCATTCATCGTCATATGGCGATGATAGCCATGAGTAGCGTTTTCGGCCAGGGTGTGAACTGGGTTGCTGTGAAGGGGTGCGAGTTGTCGGTCGGCGGTGGTTGGATAGCCCCATGCCTCACGCCGAAGCTCCCCACCACGTTGCCGACTTCGCCGCCTTCATCCAGGCTGCGCCGAGTTCCTATCACGCAGCCGCCGAGGTCGCGCGATTGTTGGCTGAGGCAGGCTGGACGGAACAGGACGAGACGGCGGAGTGGGACGCAAGCCCGGGTGGGCACTACCTGATTCGCGATGGCGCGATCATGGCGTGGCGGGTCCCTGCCAGCGCCGGCCCGCAGTCCGCTTTCCGGATCGTCGGGTCGCACACCGACTCGCCCGGATTCAAGCTCAAGCCGGACCCGACCTATGGCGCCGCCGGCTGGCAGCAGGTCGGCGTGGAAATCTATGGCGGACCGCTGCTCGGGTCGTGGACTGACCGGGAGTTGGGCATTGCCGGTCGTGTCGTCACGCCCAAGGGTGAGCAGATCCTGGTCTCCACCGATGCCGTCATGCGGATACCGCAACTCGCGATCCACCTCAACCGCAGCGTCAACGAAGAAGGACTGAAGCTCGACCGGCAGACCCATTTGCAGCCGATCTTCTCAGTCCGCCGACCTGACCTGCGGGTGCTCGACCTCGTCATGTCCTTCGTCGAGCACGACGACGGGGGAGAGCTCACTGCCGATGACGTGGCTGGCCACGACCTGTTCGCGTTCGATACCGCCCGGCCCAAGCTGTTCGGTGCCGACGACGAGTTCCTCGCCTGCACCAAGATCGACAACCTGAGCTCGGTGCACTCCTCGGTGATCGCACTGCTCAACGTCGACGACACAGCCGGCGACATCGCCGTCATGGCGGCCTTCGACCACGAGGAAGTCGGATCGAACTCCCGCTCCGGGGCCAGCGGGCCACTGCTGGAGGACGTGCTGTGGCGCACGGCCAACGCGCTCGGTGCGAACCAGGAGCAATACCGCCAGATGCTGCAGCGCTCCTCGTGCATCTCCGCCGACGCAGGGCATGCGGTGCACCCGAACTATGTCGGCTCGCACGATCCGGTCAACCGACCGCTGATCAACGAAGGCCCCCTGCTGAAGATCAATGCCAATCAGCGGTATGCCTCCGACGCCGTCGGTGAAACGATGTGGCGTCGGGCGTGTGCGGTCGCGGGCGTGCCGACCCAGACGTTCGTGTCCAACAACGCCATCCCGTGCGGCTCGACGATCGGCCCGCTCACGGCCACACGGCTCGGCATCACGACGGTCGATGTCGGCGTACCCGTCCTGGGGATGCACTCCGCCCGCGAGATGTGCGGTGTCGATGACCTCTATCACCTGACGCGCGCGCTGTTGGCGTACTGGTCCGGCGCCTAGAAACCCGCTTGCGCGCCCATCCGGAGGCGCGAGATTTTGGGGGCATGGATTCCGGGTTGCGGGTGAGCGTTCATGCATCGTTGGGCACGGCGGAGGCGCCGTCTCGGGCGGCCGAGGAAGCTGCACGGGTCTGGTCGGCGGACGAGCGTGCGGAGCTGGGCCATGACGACTTCGCCTATTCGGCCCGGGAGTTGGCAGCGACGTACGCCGACCAGTCCCGCCAGCGGCGGGTGATGGTCCTCGCACATGAGGGCGATCGGTGTGTAGGTCTGGCGAGCGTGGAGCTTCCGCTGACGGATAACCAGCACATGATCTCGCTGGAGTTCCGGTTGGATCCGCAGTGCGAGGCGGCGACGCTGCTGGATGCATTGTGGGTCGGGGTGCTGGAGGCCGGTGCAGGGGAAAGCCGTGACACGGTGGTGAGTTGGACTCCCTCCAGCCGCTTGGTCAACGACGGGCTGCGGCCGAAAACGGGTGCGGGACTGCTCCGGCGTACGGACGCGAACGAGTGGTTCGTCGCGCGCGGGTTCGAACTCGAGCAAGTCGAGGTGGCCAGCACCCTGCAGGTCACCGAGGCGCTCGGCCGTGCGGCGGAGCTCGAAACCACGGCGGCTGCCTCTGGGGAGGGGTACGAGCTAATTAGCTGGCTCGGACCGACGCCGCCGGAACTCCTGGACTCAATGGCTGCCCAGCGGGCGGCGATGAGCACGGACGTGCCGCTCGGAGAGATCGCTATGGAGCCGGAGATCTGGGACGCCGCGCGGGTTCAGGGCGACGAGTCGGTCGAGCTTGCGATGGGCCGGCTGATGGTCTGGACGATCGCGGTGGAGCGGTCGAGCGGTGAGGTGGTGGCGCACACGCTGCTGAAATGTCCGGATCTGGACCGGCCGGAGGTGGCATACCAGGAGGACACGCTGGTCCGCGCCGACCATCGCGGGCACCGCCTCGGGATGCGGGTGAAGGCCGCCAACTTGCGTCAACTCGCCGCAGAGCGACCCGGTGTGCGCCGGATTCACACGTGGAATGCCGATGAGAACGCGTGGATGCTCGCGATCAACCGCGATCTCGGGTTCACGGCGACGTCGACGATGGGTTGCTGGCAGCTGGTGCGCCGGTGACGGCGGATTTCCGCAACAAATCTGCGTCGACTTGAGATAGTGCGTTGTGTTCGTCCTTGTCACGGCGTTTTGCTCCCTGCGGCGGGGCGGGTCGACGCAGAATTTTTGCGTTCGGTCACGGTGCCCGGCTGTCGCCAAGCCCAGTAAGGTGGGCCAGCGTGGCACTCACCATCGGAATCGTCGGCCTTCCCAACGCCGGCAAGTCGACCCTGTTCAATGCGCTGACCCGCAACAACGTGCTCGCCGCGAACTATCCGTTCGCGACGATCGAGCCCAATGTTGGCGTGGTGGGCGTCCCCGAGCCTCGCTTGGCGAAGCTTGCCGAGATCTATGGCTCGCAGGCACAGCTGCCGGCGACCGTGTCGTTTGTTGACATCGCAGGCATCGTGAAGGGCGCCTCGCAGGGCGAGGGCATGGGCAATGCCTTCCTCGCAAATATCCGAGAGGCGGACGCGATCTGTCAGGTTACGCGCGTCTTCCGCGATCCCGACGTGACGCACGTTGACGGTGAGGTCAACCCGTCCAGCGACATCGAGACGATCACCACCGAGCTGATCCTCGCCGACATTCAAACCCTGGAGAAGGCGATCCCGCGCATGGAGAAGGAAGCGCGGATCAAGAAGGAGTCCCAGCCGAAGCTTGCCGCGTGGCAGGGGGCACTTGAAGTGCTGAACTCCGGCAAGGGCGTGCATGCGGCCGGGCTGGATCTGGAGCATCTGCGCGAGCTGTTCCTGTTGACCGCGAAGCCGTTCATCTATGTGTTCAACTGCGACACCGACGAGCTCGCCGATGAGGATCTGAAGGCGCGGATGCGTGAGGTGGTCGCGCCGGCGGAGGCCATCTTCCTGGATGCCAAGATCGAGGCCGAGCTGTCGGAGATGGAGCCCGAGGACGCCAAGGAGTTCCTGGCCGAAATGGGCATCGACGAGCCGGGTCTGGATGTGCTGGCGCGGGTGGGGTACGACACGCTGGGGTTGCAGTCCTACCTGACCGCCGGTCCGAAGGAAGCCCGCGCATGGACCATCCCCAAGGGAGCGACCGCACCCGAGGCCGCGGGGGTCATTCACACGGATTTCCAGAAGGGGTTCATCAAAGCCCAGGTCGTGTCGTTCGATGACCTCGTCGCCGCAGGTTCGGAGCAGGCTGCGAAGGCTGCGGGGAAAGTGCGCCTCGAGGGCAAGGACTACGTCATGGCCGATGGGGACGTCGTCGAGTTCAGGTTTAACGTCTAACGTTATTGACGCGTCTCGTTATGTCGCCTAGGCTGGTCGTGTGATCAGATCCTTCGCTGACTGCGACACGGAACGTGTCTGGCTGCGAGAGTCTGTTCCCCGTCTGGACCCGCGAATCCATCGCGTGGCCAATCGCAAGCTGCACATGCTTGATGCTGCGACCGCTCTGGACTGATGGTGGCCCCGAGGACGTGCTGATCGAGGACTATCACTGAGGAGGCATGATGACTGAGAAGCTGTACCCGCCCATCCATCCCGGCGAGATCCTGATGGAGGATTTCATCGAGCCCTTAGGGATCACCCAGCACAAGCTGTCAGTGTCCATCGGGGTGCCACCGCGCCGGATCAACGAGATCGTGCATGGCAAGCGTGCGATCACCGCTGACACTGCACTACGCCTGGGCAAGTACTTCGGTATCGATGCCCAGTTCTGGCTGAACCTGCAGTCCCGCTACGAGATCGAGTTGGCGCAGGATCGTGTCGCCGACGAGATCGCCGCCATCAAGCCGCTTCAGATGGCCTGAGGTAGCGGGTCGCCGAACTGTCCCGGGCCTGAGGTCAGGGAGAAACTGCCGTCTTTGTGGGCCTTTGGACGCAGGAAAACCTGCACGTTGCCCTTCTCCAGCGGGAACGCGACATGCAGTCGACCCATGTTCCGGCGACAGGGATCCGGCGGAGATGGGGGCATCCAGCCACGCGTGTTCGCCTCCCAGATCGATTGGACGGCCCACCGTACGCCACCAGAGGCGGGTCGCCGGGTCGAGGAGCCGGAGCATGCCGTCAAACCTGTCCCTCAGGTTGCCCGCACGCATCGGGTTGCGGTAGGCGTGAAGGATCTCATCCTCGGTGAGCCCGTCCCCAAGCGCGGACTGCGCGACGATGGGCTCTTTCACCTCTCCACGTTACCTTCCCTGTTTGCTCTACAGGGTGGGCTACCTGCCGCTGGCTGGGTACGCTGACTGCGGCGGCCGGGACGAGACAGCCGACCCTGTCGGTGGATCCGAGGTTCCCTCGGGCAGTTGATCAATGCCAGCCATCCGGCGCATGTCGGTCAGTGCGCTCCGCGCACCTGCCGACCCGCACAGCGGAGAGTCGTGCCGGCCGCTCTTGTCGTTCGTTCGATAGGCGTTGCTCGGCGCTGTGTTCGTCGGCGCAGGGTCCGTCCAGTGCAGGGAGAGTCAGTGGCACCCGATCCGGTCGCTCGCACGCTGGCACTGGCGCTTCTCGAGACCGACTGGTCGGAGCCCCAGCTTCGGTCCGCAGCCAAGTCCGTGTTGCCGGAGTGGCCTCACCGCGCGCTCTGGACCCATCGGATCGTCCGAGCGCTCCTCGGGACCTACCCACGACCGCACGGACTTCGCCCGCGAGCCCTTGCCTCCGAACTGGTCACCTTGACCGCCTTCGACGAGGCACGCGGGCGTTGTCGTGGAGCCGGTATCACGTGGAAACCGGCGCGGCTCGTCCTCGCGCAGCCGTCGATGGCGCCGCGCGCTTGGCAGGTTCCCGTTCTTCCTGACGAGGCGGCCGTCAGTGCATGGCTGCGGCTGCCCGCGGGCGAACTCGCCTGGCTCGCCGACAACCAACACCGGCATCGGCGCCACCCCGAGGGGCCACTGGTCCCTTATGCGCCACCTGGGCCCCCAGACGTGTCGGGCCGCCTCGGCTCATCGAGGCGCCCAACTCATTGCTCAAACGGATCCAGCGCCGAATCGCGAGCCTGCCCCGCGAACTCGGGGCGCACGAGGCGGCGTACGGCTTCGTTCGCGGCCGCAGCGCGATCGATCACGCGCGGCTCCATGTCGGCCAGCGACGCGTACTGACCGTCGACCTGCGTGACTTCTGCACCCACATCACCGCGCGCCGCCTCTTCGGGCTGCTGATCACGGCCGGCTACGCGGAAGGGGTGGCGTACCTCATCGCAGGTCTGTCCACGACCGCCACCTCGATCGCGGTGCTGTCCCGAATGCCGGCGGGCGGTCGGGTCGAGGATCGGTACGCCCAGCGCGCCCGACTTCGCGAGGCGCACCTGCCGCAGGGCTCGCCCAGCTCGCCCGCCTGGTCCAACGCCGTGTGTTTCTCGCTCGACCGCAGGCTGACCGGACTCGCCGCAAGCCTGGGTGCGACCTACAGTCGGTACGCCGACGACCTCACCTTCTCCGGCGACCGCGTCCCAAGGCTCGACCTCGTGGCAGCGATCGTCACCGAGGAAGGGTTCGCCCTCAACCCGGGCAAGTCACGCAACCTCGGCCGGGGCCGCCGCCAACAGGTCACTGGCGTTGTGGTGAATGATCGCCCGAACGCGCCGCGTGACGAATACGAGCGGCTGCGAGCCATCCTCCATGACGCCGATCGGAACGGTGCCCAGCACGCCAACCGTGCGGGCGTACCCGATTTCGCCGCCCATTTGGCGGGCCGGATCAACTGGGTACGCCAGCTCAATCCCGAGCGCGGCCGCAGGCTCGCCGAGGCGTACGCTCGGATCGACTTCACCAGCTGACGAGCGGAGCAAACCCATGAGCCCTTCACCCACCGGACATCTGGTCGGCTCAGATCTGGTCTTCACTCGCACGATCGCAGCCCCTGTTGCCGAGGTCTGGTCCAGACTCGCCGAATCCGACCGACTCGACACGTGGATCGGGCGCTTTGAGGGCGATCCGGCCTCTGGAGAAGTGGACTTCTTCATGACCGCCGAAGGTGAGGGTCCGGCGGCCAAGGTGAAGATCAACGCCTGTGAGCC
>JAUNUL010000546.1 GCA_030538175.1 Propionibacteriaceae bacterium
TGGATCACAACCGGAGTGTCAGCAACAGGAAGGAAGCGTCATGGCTGAGCGATGTGGTCATTGGTGGAGGGGGCACTCAGTACGTTCCTCTCGGGGGATGGTGACGGTGGAGTTGGCCATGTCACTGATCGGGCTGATGCTCGCGACCATGGTGGGCCTCTGGTTCGTGTGGATGTTGGGACAGCAGATCAGGTGTGCCGACACCGCGCGTGAGGTTGCGCGACAGGTTGCTCGCGGTGACGATGCGGCCGCCCAACGGTCGGCTCGATCCGGGCCTGCAGGCAGTTCAGTCACCACCGCGCGCTCGGGTGGTGACGCGGTCGTGACCGTGCGGCTCCAAGCGCGGCCGTTTGCTTCTTTGCCCGCGGTGCCGTTGGAAGCATCGGCACGTGTGGCGCTCGAACCGGGGGTGTCATGACGCAAGGGGGAGCGCCGAAATGCAGCCCAAGCCGGATTAGGTGGGCCAGGCGAGACGGCCGGGCCACGCAGGGCCCTGATGAGCGGGGTTCGGCGACTGTTCTGACCGTCGGAGCCATCGCGGTGGTGTTTCTCTTTGTCGGTGTCATGGTCATCGTGTCCGGCTATGTGCTCGCGGCACGCCGCGCGGGTCAGGCGGCGGATCTCGCCGCGATCAGCGCGGCCGCGTCGATCGATTTCGGTGACCCGGGTTGTCCGGTCGCCGACCGGATCGCCCTCGGCAACGGTGCTCGGGTCGTCTCGTGTGAGCATGTGGGGGACTATCTCGAGTTCGCTGTGACCGTGGAAATAGCGTTGGATCTGCAGCCCTCCATTCCCGGATTGCCGACCTCATTAGTGGCGAAAGCCACAGCCGGACGCACAATGGGCGCCGGATCCGGGGAATGAACCCCGTGGCATACTCCGCGGTAACCGTGGCCAGGAACTTCATCTATCGGCAAGCCACGCGTGACTGGAGGACTGATGGCTCCGTTGCAGATTGTGCTCAATGAAGGGCACGTATCAATCGTTGCGGTCATTGCCGCCATTGCCGCTATCGCGGTGGCGATGTCACTCGTCTTCAGGACCCAGGTCCTCAAATTCCCTGAGGGCACCGACAACATGCGGGCTATCGCCGTCGCCGTTCAAGAAGGCGCTGCTGCCTATCTGGGACGCCAGTTCCGGACCCTGGGTCTGTTTGCCGCCGGCGCGTTCCTGCTGCTGTTCCTCCTCCCCGCGCACAGCGACACCGGTGCGAGCGAGTGGTTCCTGCGCACCGCCCGATCCGTTGCCTTCCTGATCGGTGCCGGATTCTCTGCCCTGATCGGTTATCTGGGCATGTGGCTGGCCGTGCGGGCCAACGTCCGTGTCGCCACGGCCGCCCGCGATGAGGGACGGGACCCAGCCATGCGGGTCGCTTTCCGCACCGGCGCTGCGGTCGGCATGGCCACCATCGGTCTCGGTCTGCTCGGTGCAGCCCTGGTCGTCCTGTTCTTCCGCAGCGATGCGCCGACCGTGCTCGAGGGCTTCGGGTTCGGTGCCGCGATGCTGGCGATGTTCATGCGCGTTGGTGGCGGCATCTTCACC
>JAUNUL010000547.1 GCA_030538175.1 Propionibacteriaceae bacterium
CGACCTCGAACGAAACAACGGAGGCCTGATCCGAGTGACGGCCACCCAGTCCGCCCCGGCGGAACCGGCCAAGAAGATCAAACTCCCCCGCGAACAGGACCCCCGCAACCCGAATCATCGGCTCGCGGCCCTGCTCGACGAGGGCTCGCTCCAGCTGATCACGCCGGACGACGGATCCGGGATGCTGGCCGCCACTGGCACCATCCAGGGCTGCCGGGTCGTCGCGTTCTGCTCCGACGCCACCGTCATGGGCGGCGCCATGGGAGTGGAAGGTTGTCGGGCTGTGGTCAAGGCGTACGAACGCGCCATGACCGATCGGGTGCCGATCCTCGGGATCTGGCACTCGGGCGGCGCCCGGCTGGCCGAAGGTGTGCTGTCACTCGACGCCGTCGGGCAGGTGTTCCACGCCATGACGCGCGCTTCCGGCAAGATCCCGCAGATCTCCATCGTGCTGGGTGCCGCGGCGGGTGGGGCGGCGTACGGTCCCGCCCTCACCGACATCGTCATCCTCGCCCCCGAAGGCCGCATCTTCGTCACCGGACCCGACGTCGTCCGTTCCGTCACCGGTGAGGATGTCGACATGCTCCGCCTCGGCGGCCCCGACACCCACGCCCGGCGCTCCGGTGTCGTGCACCTCGTAGCCGACGACGAAGCCCAAGCCCTCGCGCAGGGGCGTCAGCTCATCGGACTCGTCGCCGACCAGGGCGTGGTCGCTGATGCCGTCACCGACGAGGACCTCGCGGCCTATCTGCCCGCATCACCCAAGCGGGCGTACGACGTCCACCCCCTCATCGAGGGCCTGCTGGACGACAACAGCGTCATCGAACTGCACTCTCGCTGGGCCCCCAACGTGACCATCGCCCTCGGCCGGCTCGCGGGACGCACCGTCGGCGTCATCGCCAACAACCCGCTGCGCCTCGGCGGCTGCCTCGATTCACTGTCCGCCGAGAAGGCCGCCCGTTTCGTGCGCATGTGCGATGCGTTCGGCATCCCTCTCGTCGTGCTCGTCGACGTCCCCGGCTATCTCCCGGGTGTCGGCCAAGAATGGGATGGGGTCGTACGCCGCGGCGCCAAACTCCTCCACGCCTTCGGCGAAGCCGTCGTGCCACGGGTGACGCTGGTAACACGCAAGGCGTACGGCGGCGCGTACATCGCCATGAACGGCAAATCCCTAGGCGCCACCCACGTCTTCGCGTGGCCCGGCGCCGAGGTCGCCGTCATGGGGCCCATCGCCGCCGTGCGGATCCTGCACCGCCGCAAACTCGCAGCCACCCCCGAAGATCTCCGACCCCACGTCGAAGCCGAACTTGCCGCCGAACACGAACGGATCGCGGGCGGCATCGAGAAGGCTGTCGAGATCGGCGTCGTCGACGAGATCATCACTCCCGCCGAAACCCGGTCAGCCATCGCCCACACGATCTCACGCAACGACCACGGCGACCGAGGACTCCACACGAATATTCCGCTGTAGTAGTGCGGGTGTTGGTCTGCGGCGCTACCGCGCCGCGATCGGTCGCTCCTCGTTCCTCGCGTCGTCGTC
>JAUNUL010000064.1 GCA_030538175.1 Propionibacteriaceae bacterium
CGCAGACGACGCGCTGCGACACCCGTATCGAGTTCCGCCTCGATCACAATGCGGCCGCCAGCGAGATGCAGACCACCCGCGAAACGCAATGTGGCGGCCACCTCGGCACGCCGACAACAAGGCTTGGTCACCGGGACGGTGGCCAGTTCAGCCTTCACCTGCTGGGTTAACGCCATAACACTCCTCCCGCTCGTTCAGGCGATCAGGGACGCGACGGTGAAGCCTACCCAAACTCGCAAAAGGTCGACTTGACCGTTGGTCAGACTCCCATGACCTCAGCATAAATGGATGCCAGCCGCAAGGGATCGTGTCGACCGCTGCCGTCCGGAATCGCCAAGTCCGCAAGCACCAGTTGAGCGCCCAAGGACTGCGCGTACGCCGGCAGATGCCGATCGCTCCCAGCGAAATGGGCGTCGGCGATGATGGTGTCCAGCCGGAGCCGCGGTGCGTGATCAGCCAGAATTTCGATGTGCTGGGAGGCGGAATATCCATCCGTTTCGTCCGCAGGCTGCAAATTCAAGGTCAGAATCCGCTTGGCCGGGGTGCGGACCAACGCGTCCGCGATCTGCGGCACCAGCAAATGCGGGATCACGGAGGTGAACCACGAGCCCGGTCCCAGCACGACGTAGTCCGAGCTGGCCACGCTCTCCAGCACCTCAGGACGGGCGGGCGGATCGTGGGGTTCAAGCCGGACGCCGCGCACTTCGCCCTTGGTCTTGGCCGCCCGCGATTGGCCGCGGATCTCGGAGACCTCGTCGGGATGCATGGGGTCGATGCCGATGACCTCGGCCACGATGTTGAGCGGGACCGACGACATGGGCAGGACTCGGCCTTTGGCGTGCAACAACTCCCCCACCAGGTCGAGCCCCGCGACAGGATCGCCGAGTCTCTCCCACAGTCCTGCAATCAATAGATTGCCGATGGCATGTCCGCCGAGCGCCCCGTCGCCGCCGAAGCGGGACTGCAGGACCTCGGCCCAGGTCCGGCCCCACCGGTCCTCCCCGCACAGTGCCGCGAGCGCCATGCGCAAATCACCCGGTGGCAGGCAGCCGAACTCGGCGCGCAGACGCCCGGAGGAGCCACCGTCATCGGCCACGGTGACGACCGCGGTGAGCCGGTCGGTCACCCGCCTCAGCGCCGTCAACGACGCGGCGAGGCCGTGTCCGCCGCCGAAGGCCGTGACCGCCGGCAGCCGGTCGAAGGCGAGATCGAACCGACGTCTCATTCTTTGCCCACGTCCCTGTGCAGGACTCGGGTGGGCATTCCGGAAGCACGCAGGCGACGGCCGAATTCCTCGGCCATAGCGGTCGACCGGTGCTTGCCGCCGGTGCAACCGATGGCCACGGTCGCGAACCGCTTGTTCTCCCGCAGGTAGCCCTCGGCAACGCGGCTCATCAGGCCCTCCAACTGGTGCAGGAAAGGCCCTGCCGCGGGCTGACGAAGCACATATTCACTCACCGGCTGAGAGAGGCCGGTCTGGGGCCGCAACTCCGGGACCCAGTGCGGGTTCGGCAGGAACCGCACATCGATGACCATGTCCGCGTCCACGGGGAGCCCGTGTTTGAAGCCGAAGGACATCACCGTCACCCGCAGCCGGTCGGACGTATCGCCAACATAGGCGTGGGTCACCCGGGCTGTGAGCTGGTGCACGTTCATCGACGACGTGTCGATCACCAGGTCCGCCGCCGCACGGAGGGTCGCCAGCAGAGCGCGTTCCCGCTGAATGCCATCCAACAGTCTGCCGTCGCCCTGCAGTGGATGGGGCCGACGAGAGGATTCCTGGCGCGTCACGATGACGTCATCGGATGCCTCAACGAAGAGCACCTCGGGCATCGCGCCCCGTGCCTCGAGCTCAGCGAACACACCCGGCAGCTCCTCGAACAAGGTGCGCCCACGGACATCCAGGACCACCGCCAACTTGGTCATCCCTTCAGCGCGCACGGTGTCGTGCAGCGCCGACAACCTGATGGGTGGGAGGTTGTCCACCACATACCACCCCAAGTCCTCCAGGGCATGGGCAGCAGTTCGACGGCCCGCACCGGACATGCCGGTGACGATGACCACTCGAACCTCTCCGTCAGGGGGCAGATCGGAGACGGGGAGATGGGGAACTGACTCGCTCATCACCCGCCCATTATGGGCCACCGTCCCCCTCACTGCGGTTCAGCACCCGCATCGGTGCCCGACCCTGTGACTTTCTCAGCGCCCGTCGAGGCGTCGATCACCTCACCGGTGGTGACGTTGACCGCGATGGGATCTGCATCCCCCACCAGCGCGGCCTTGATCGTCTCCGCGGTCCGCTCGCCGAAGCCCGGCAACGCCGCAATGTCGGCGACGCTGGCTGCCCGGAGTTTGCGCAACGATCCAAAGTGCTTCAGCAGCGTCCGCCGTCGGACCTCGCCCAGGCCGGGCACGTTGTCCAGCGTCGACTCGACCATCGACCGGGTCCGACGACCTCGATGGTGGGTGATCGCGAAGCGGTGGGCTTCGTCGCGCAGTCGCTGCAACAGATACAGCCCCTCACTGGTCCGGGGCAGGATCACCGGCCATTCGTCATCGGGGAGCCACACTTCTTCCAAGCGCTTCGCGAGTCCGCAGAGCGCAATCCCGGTGATGCCGAGCTCCTGCATCGCCTCGGCAGCCGCCTGCACCTGGGCCGGGCCGCCGTCCACGACGACGAGCGCCGGTGCGTACGCAAACTTGAGCGCCCGGCCGGTCGTGGGATCGATGAGCGACCCGCTGTCGGCAGCCGCCATGGTGGCGCGGTCGTCGAGCAGCCGCCGGAACCGACGGGTGATCACCTCGTGCATGGAGGCGACGTCGTTCTGCCCCTGCACACCGCGAATGACGAAGCGGCGATATTCGCTCTTGCGCGGCAAGCCGTCCTCGAAGACCACCATGGACCCCACGACCTCGGTCCCCTGCAGGTTGGAGATGTCGAAGCACTCGATGCGCAGCGGGGGCTCGTCGAGACCGAGCGCCTCCGCGAGCTCTTCGAGTGCGCGATTCCTGGTGGTCAGGTCCGAGGCCCGCTTTGTCTTGTGCCGGACCAACGCCTCGCGGGCGTTCTGTGTGACCGTGTCGAGCAACGTCCGCTTGTCCCCACGCTGCGGCACCCGGATCCGGACACGGGATCCCCGACGGCTCGACAGCACTTCCTCCACTGCCTCGACCGAAGGCGGAAGCGCGGGCACCAGCACTTCCCGGGGGATGGCCTGGTCGGCTTCGGCCCTGACCTCGTCGTTGTAGAGCTGCTGCAGGAAGGTCTCGACAAGTTCCGGAAGTTCAGCATCATCAACACGGTCGGCGACCCAGCCACGCTCGCCGCGGACCCGACCGCCGCGGACATGGAAGATGCGGACCGAGACCTCAAGGGGGTCCTCGGCGAGCGCGATCACGTCCGCATCGGTGCCGTCACCAAGGACGATGGCGTTCGCTTCGGTCGCCTTGCGCAAGGCGAACATGTCATCGCGGAGACGGCCGGCGAGCTCGAACTCCTCGGCATCAGCGGCGGCGAGCATGCGCTTCTCCAGCCGGCGCATCATGGCGGTCGACTGTCCCGCCATGAACTGACAGAATTCCGCGACGATCTCGCGATGTTCGTCGGCACTCACCCGCCCGACACAGGGCGCCGAACACTTATCGATATAGCCCAGCAGGCAGGGGCGCCCCGCAGCCTGCGCACTGCGGAAGGTGCCGTTGGAGCAGGAGCGCATCGGGAACACCCGCAGCAGCAGATCCACCGTCTCCCGGATCGCCCAGGCATGCGAATAGGGGCCGAAATAGCGAGTCCCGCGACGTCGGGCACCCCGGCCGACGAAGACCCGCGGAAACTCCTCGGACCAAGTGACCGCCAGCCAGGGATAGGACTTGTCGTCCCGATATTTGACGTTGAAGCGGGGATCGAATTCCTTGATCCAGGAGTATTCGAGCTGGAGTGCCTCCACCTCGGTCTGCACCACGGTCCACTCCACCCGCGCCGCCGTCGTCACCATGCGTCGGGTGCGCTCGTGGAGATTGGCCGGGTCGGCGAAATAGGAGTTCAGCCGGTTGCGCAGATTCTTGGCTTTGCCGACATAGAGCACCACCCCCGCGTCATCGCGGAAGCGATAGACACCAGGGCCAAGTGGGATGGATCCCGGGTCGGGGCGATAGGTGGACGGATCGGCCATGGCGCCCACAGTAACCACGGGCACCGACATCTCTATCCCTTGAGCGTCCGCGGGCGAGCCGAAGGTGCGACCGGGACACAACCGTTCCCTCACATTCCCCCTCGCCCTTACGTTCGGCGCGGGAAGTACGCTGGGGACGATCCGTTCGTGTCTAGGAGAGATTGATCATGACTGAGCCCCGCCCGATTACGCCGACGTCGTCCGGCCCCACCCGCCGCCAGGTCCTGCGCGGGGGCGCCGTGATCGTGGCTGGAGCGGGTGCTGCCGCCAGCCTCAGCGCGTGCGCGGGTGGCACGGAGTCCAGCGGCGCCGGGTCGGGCCCGCGGACGCTTGATGAGCCCCAGTCCGTCGCCAAGGCGGACGTCCCTGTCGGCGGTGGCGTGATCGAGGCCGACTCGAAGCTCGTCGTGACCCAGCCGGTCGAGGGCGAGTTCCATGCCTTCTCGGCCGTATGCCCGCACCAGGGGTGTTTGGTTTCCCTGGTCCGCAACGACGCGATCGTGTGCGCCTGCCACACTTCCCTGTTCTCGCCGACCGACGGCACTCTGATCTCCGGCCCGGCGCGGACCGGACTCCCCGCGATCAAGGTGGCCGAGGACGGCGACAACCTCGTCGTCGGGTGACCGAGAGCCTCGTGGGCAGCAAGCCGGGGTCGCGAGGGATTGCCGTGCCCCGGGCGCGGGCCGGCGTACTGCCGTTGAGCTGTCCTCCCTTTGCCCCACCGACTCGACCGATGCAGGTCACCGCTGTCCTCAACCCGATCAAGCCGAACGCGCGCGAGGCACGGACGGAGCTGCTGACTGCCTGCGCCGAAGCTGAGTGGCCCGAACCCGTCATCGTGGAGACGACCATCGACCGACCGGGCTTCCCCCAGGCCAAGGAAGCGGTGGACAGCGGC
Organism: Propionibacteriaceae bacterium; assembly: GCA_030538175.1. Classification (GTDB taxonomy): domain Bacteria; phylum Actinomycetota; class Actinomycetes; order Propionibacteriales; family Propionibacteriaceae; genus Enemella. Next base: position 5,071 of record JAUNUL010000064.1, read on the forward strand.
GCCGAGCTTGTCATCGCGATGGGTGGCGACGGGACCGTCCGGGAAGTCGCACATGGCGTTGCCGGCCGGGACGTCCAGTTCGGGGTCGTGCCGCTGGGCACCGCGAACCTGTTCGCCCGCAACATGGGCATCCTGCCGAACCGGCTGGGTGTCATCGTCCGGATGGCCCTGCACGGCATGTTGGCCCGGGTTGATCTCGGGCTGGCGGCGTTTCGGGAATACCCGGGGGTCGGTCCGTGGTCCGGGGATCTTCCGTTCCTCGTCATGGCCGGCATCGGCCAGGATGCGCGCACGGTCGTTGAGACCCGCGATGGCCTGAAGGGGCGGCTGGGCTGGCTGGCGTACATGGAATCGGGCGTACGCCACATGTTCCGCGAACCGATCCGCATGCGGGTGAGCGTCGACAATGCCCCTGCTGAGGAAGTCACCGCCTGGACCGTTCTGGCGGGCAACTGCGGACGCATCCCCGCCGGGATCGAGGTGTTCCCCGGAGCCGTGGTCGATGACGGACAACTCGACATCCTGCTGGCACGGATCGACAACCCCCTGCGCTGGGTGGGGGTCGCCGCCCAGGGCCTGCTCAAACTGCGGAACGAGGCCTCGGGCCTGCAATATCTCGGCGCGTCGGAGGTCATCGTGATCCCCGAAGAGGCGCTGCCGATCCAGCTGGATGGTGACGCCTATCTGCCGGTGAACGAAGTCCGGTTCAAGGTCTGGCCCCGTGCTCTGCTGCTCCGCCTGCCGCCGGGCAAGGTTCGCCCATGACTGACCCCAGTCTGCTCGGCGCTCTGCTGTCGGCGCGCCCGGACGCCGCCGATGGTGAGGCCGTGCTCCGACTCCTCCGGGACGCCAGCGTCGACGATCTCAACGCCATGCTGGGTGAGGTGAGCGGGCCGGAAGTGTTCGCGGGGGTGGACCCCGGCCATCAAGCCGAACTGACGGAATTGCTCGGCCGCGAACGACGCGATGAACTCACCGCGCCCATCCTGGCCAAGGTGGTGCATGGCTTGCAGTCGCGGCGCCGCACGGCCCTGCGTGATGCGGTGTTGGTCGAGATCATGGTCAGTCGCCAAGGTGACGAACTCACGCGGCTGAAGAACTACGTCAACACCGCCGAGAACCATCAGGACCTGGAGGACCTCGTCTTCGTTGACCTCTTGCCCGCGGATCGCGGCCGGGTGCTGGATCACATCGCGGCGGAGGCCCACGGGCGGGTCGTGAAGGATCCCAAGGTCCTGTCCGATATCGACGACACCGTGTTCTGCAAACTGCATGATCGCCGGTGGCCTCGCGGCATGATCTATCCCGGCGTGCTGCCCCTGCTCGAGGCCCTCGATTCGGGCTGCGATGACGCACCATTCGACCGGGGGGACCTCACGTTCGTCACCTCTCGGCCGGCGGATGCGTGGGGTCTGGTCGAGAATTGGAGTCGCAGCTCGCTGAACAAGGCCGGTGTTTCCCGCCTGTCGGTGCTGTCCGGCACCCTGCGTGCGCTGGTCTCGAAGGAAGCGATGGCCAGCCGGAAGATGCAGAACATCGCGCACTATCGGCAGCTTTTCCCGGAATACGAGTTGGTCTTCCTCGGCGACTCGGGTCAGGGCGATGTCCTCGTGGCAGGTCAGCTGATGAGCGATCCCACGGCCGCCATGCGGTTGGTGCTGATTCATGACGTGATCGGCACGCCGCAGGAAACGCGGGACGCGCACGCCGAGCGGGGGGTCCATTTCCACGACACCTATGTCGGTGCGGCGGTCATTGCGTTCGAGCACCGGCTGATCTCGGCCGCTGGCCTGGGTCAGGTGGCCAAGGAGGCCGTCGGGGCCTTCCAGCGCACGCGATGGGATTCCGTAACTCAACGGGGCCGGATGCGCGCTTGGTTCGAACGCGATCTGGCCCGGGTGGACGAGTTATTGGCAGCCCACCTCAATGGTTGACTAGGCCGAGCCTTCTGCCGATCAACTGCCTGTTGATCGATTACGCCTGAGCAGCAGCGCGACGAGAAACAAGACAACGCCCGCCACGATCACCGCGAGCGAGACGGCGTGCCAGGCCAAGATCCACGACGGGGTCGAGTAGGCCCAGCCACCCTCCGCCTCCCACTTCCGATAGTCCAATCCGGCGGCCACAACCGACGCAAACAGCGAAACAACTCCGACGATCAGCACAACAATCCCCAAGGCAGGCGAACGGATGGCCTTAGACCTCACACCCAATTGCATTTATGCCTCCACACGCCAGGGGCCCAATTGCTATTATTTGGTCGCGCCCTCTCCAGATTATACGTTCCCGTAAAGGGCAGTCCGATCGTGCCAGCTAGTACGTGACAATCGTACTGTTGCTTCAACGTAGCCTTGTCCGTGATCTTGGGGTATTTGGTCATCCATTCTTTCCAACCTGCGGTGCGCATGATGTGCTGTCCTGCGGCATAACCACCGACGCCGCCGCCACCCCACATCACGGTGGCACCCCAATTGCTGACATCCCCGTTATACCGGACTTCGCCTCGATCTGCCCAAATCGAAGAGAACAATCTCACACCGAACCACGGATCAGCAACCACCGGATACTGGATCCCCGACATTTCCGCATGGTCCACGATTTGCACGAGCGTTGTTCCCCGAATTTCATAATGCGTGGGGACAGACGCTCCGGAGTTGTCCTTCGCCCAAGGTGGGGCCACCGCTCCCAAATAATCTCCTTGGCGGTCCAAGACAAACACGGCGCCATTTTCTTGCACAGCAAGGCTTCCCCCTTCAGGAAGCCCCACTTCATAGGCATACTCACGCGGCGAATTCCGACTCGCGATCATTGTGACGAAACCTGCAGCGAGCCATCCTCGTAGGGAAGAACCGTCGATGTGCTCCTGTTCCTGTTGTCAAATTGGAGCTTTCCCCGCTTCTTCGGATCACCCATCTTCGCTTTCTGGGAAAACGGAAGAGTGATCGTCAGCGGGGAAGAGCCTGGGGCTCCTGACTGAATTTTGATTGCCTGGCGGGCATCCTTCGGAATCCTCACCCTGACTCCCGAAGAGCTCTCGAAATCAAAGAAATTCTGAGAATCTCGAAGATTCCGGACCGGCTTAGACGCAGCTGACAGCTCTGCGAGTTCTTCGTGAGCAAATCCTGGTGGATCATCCGCTTCGGCCTGGGCCACTTGGCAAGAAAGAGCTACTGCAACGGCGAGCGAAAAGGCAGCGGCTTTGGCCGTTCGCTGCTGGTTCAGGGATCGAAACATTTGAACTCCTTGACGAGGTTGCCTAAAGCACCCGTGCTGATTCTTACCACAAGGTCAGTGGCTCAGGAACCTTCCCCGTAACTCAAACGGGACCGGATGCGCGAGTGGTTCGAACGCGATCTGGGCCGGGTGGACGAATTGCTGGCGGTCAACTCAGCGGCTGACCAGCAGCCCAAGCCGCCCGCTCCGATCAACGGCGTCTCGGTCGCGACCTGAGCACGAGCGCCACGAGGAACAAGACAACGCCCGCCACGATCACCGCGAGCGAGACGGCGTGCCAGGCCAAGATCCACGACGGAGTCGCCGAGACTCCGCCACCTGCCGCCTCCCACTTCCGATAATCCAATCCGGAAGCCACCACCGACGCGAACAGCGAGACGACCCCTGCGATCAGAACGACAATTCCCGTCGCAAGCGATCTCATCATGTCTGCCTCCGTCGCGCCTGAGCGGTCAGAGCGCGCTGGCTGTGTCCGCAGCCGTCACGCTCGTTCCCGCCTCACCGGTGATCAAGGAGCCACGGTGGTGGCTGCCTCCTCGTTCGCCACAGCCTGCTTGGCTGGGGATTGCTTGGCAACGGCCTGCTTGACCGGGGCCTTCTTGGCGACCGCCTTTTTTGCAGTTGCCTTGCGGGTGGTGGTCTTGCGCGCGGTGGTCTTCTTCGCCGCAGCCTTCTTGGCGACCGTCTTTCTCGCGGTCGCCCTCTTCGCGACAGGGGGCGCCTCGATCAATGCCTCGGGTGGTTCCGCAACCGGCACTTCCTTGCCGGCAAGGATGGTGGCGAGATAGCGGCCGGTGTGGGAATCGGGGTGGGCGGCGACTTCTTCCGGTGTGCCGGTAACCACGACCTGTCCGCCGCGGGACCCGCCCTCGAGGCCCATATCGATGACCCAGTCGGCGGTCTTGATGACGTCGAGGTTGTGTTCGATCACGATCACCGAGTTGCCCGAATCGACCAGCCGGTCGAGCACGGCCAACAGCTTGCGGATGTCCTCGAAGTGGAGGCCGGTGGTGGGTTCGTCGAGGATATACATCGTCTTGCCGGTGGAACGCTTCTGCAGCTCTGTTGCCAGCTTGACGCGTTGGGCCTCCCCCCCGGACAGGGTGGTCGCCGGCTGGCCGAGGCGGACATAGCCCAACCCGACCTCGTTCAGCGTGGTCAGATAGCGGCTGATCCGCGAGATAGGCGCGAAGAACTCCGCGGCCTCCTCGATCGGCATGTTGAGGACCTCGGCGATCGTCTTGCCCTTGTAGTGCACCTCGAGCGTCTCGCGGTTATAGCGGGCTCCCTTGCACACCTCGCACGGAACATAGACATCGGGCAGGAAGTTCATCTCGATGCGGATCGTGCCGTCGCCAGCGCAGTGTTCACAGCGCCCGCCCTTGGTGTTGAACGAGAACCGGCCGGGCAGATAGCCCCGGACCTTGGCTTCCGGCGTCTCCGCGAAGAGCTTGCGGATGTTGTCGAACACGCCCGTATAGGTCGCCGGATTAGACCGCGGGGTCCGACCGATCGGTGACTGATCGACATGGATGATCTTGTCGATGTGATCGGCCCCGGAGATCGAGCGGTGTTTCCCGGGCACGGCCTTGGCGTGATAGATCCGCTTGGCAAGGGCCGTGTAAAGGATCTGGTTGACCAGAGTGGACTTTCCGGAACCAGACACACCGGTCACCGCCACGAATTGCCCCAAGGGGAACGGCACGGTCACATTCTTGAGGTTGTTCTCAGTCGCCTCGTTGACCGTGACTTCCCTGCCAGTCCGGGGTCGTCGGGAGCTCGGGAGCGGGATCGATCGGCGCCCGGACAGATAGTGGCCCGTCAGCGAGGTCGGGTGCTCCATGAGGTCCTGCACGGGACCGGAGACGACGACCTCGCCGCCGTGCTCCCCTGCCCCGGGCCCGATGTCGACGGCCCAGTCCGCGACCCGGATGGTGTCCTCGTCGTGTTCGACCACGATGAGTGTGTTGCCCATGTCGCGCAGCTTCAGCAGCGTCTCGATGAGGCGCTGATTGTCCCGCTGATGCAGGCCGATGCTGGGCTCGTCCAGGACATAGAGCACCCCGACCAAGCCGGCGCCGATCTGGGTCGCGAGGCGGATGCGCTGGGCCTCTCCACCTGACAACGACCCGGCCGCCCGCGAGAGGGTCAGATAGTCCAGGCCCACATCGAGCAGGAAGGTCAGCCGTTGGTTGATCTCCTTGAGCACCCGCTCCGCGATCTGCTTCTCCCGCTCGGAGAGCTCGAGACCACCGAGGAACTCGACCGCTTCACCGATGGACAGATCCACCAGCTCGGCGATGTTGCGGCCGCCCACGGTGACCGCGAGCGAGCTCGGCTTGAGTCGGGCTCCCTGGCAGGCCGTGCATGGCACCTCACGCATATAGCCGGCATAGCGTTCGCGGGTGGTGTCGGTCTCAGCCTCGGCGTGACGCCGAATGATGTAGGGAACGACCCCTTCATATTTCGCCGAATAGGAGCGATCCCGTCCATAGCGGTTGCGATAGCGCACCAGCACCGGGTCACCGATGCCGTGAAGCACGATCCGACGCGCCTTGGGGGTGAGTTCCCGCCAGGGGGTGTCGGTGCGGAAGCCCTCCTCTTGGGCCAACGAACCGAGCAGCCGCTTGAAATAGTCCGCAACATGCGCGCTCGACCATGGCGCGAGCGCACCGTCATCGATGGACTTGGAGTCATCAGGAACGACGAGCTCGGGATCGACCTCCATCCGTGTCCCGAGGCCGGAGCACTCGGGGCACGCTCCCCAGGGTGCGTTGAACGAGAACTGCCGGGGCTCGAGCTCGTCGATCTGCAGCTCGTGCTGGTTGGGGCACGCCATCTTCTCCGAAAACGTGCGCTCCCGCTGCGGATCCTGCGCGTCCAAGTCGACGAAGTCGATCGTGACCAAGCCATCGGCGAGCTTGAGGGCGGTCTCGACGGAGTCCGTCAACCGCTGCTTGGCGCTCTCCTTGATGGCGATGCGGTCGACCACGACCTCGATGGAGTGCTTCTGCTGTTTGTTCAGAGTCGGCGGACTGGACAGCTGATGGGTCTCGCCGTCGACGCGGGCCCGCGCGTACCCCTCCGCGGCAAGCTGCCGGACCCGCTCCACCTAGTCACCCTTGCGGCCACGGACCACCG
>JAUNUL010000065.1 GCA_030538175.1 Propionibacteriaceae bacterium
GAGCGTCCCATCGGGCCGAGTGGATGAGCCAAAGGAGTCGCAGCGCAGCGAAGACGACGACGCGAAGAACGAGGAGCGACCGATCGCGGCGCGGTAGCGCCGCAGAGTTACAGAACCGTCGCCAGGGCGACCAGTTCGCGGTCGCTGTTGGGCGGGCCGATGAGGGAGACTCCGGCGGGCATCCCGTCGGCGGTGCGCAGGGGGATGGAGACCGCGGGCAGGCCTGCGAGCGAGGCGAGACACGTGAGGTTGAGGGTGCCGATGCGGGCTGCGGCGTACGCACCGGGGGTCGCGCGCCTAGGCGGCACGGTGGCGGTGGTGGGGATGACGAGCACATCCATGCCGACCAGGGCCCGGATGGCGGTGCGGGCGCTGGCCGCCTCGACGCAGGCTCGGGCGTACTCATCTTCCTGAATCGCGGCTGCGGCACGGAAGCGGCCGGCGGCTTCAGGGCCGAGTACGCCGGGATTCGCTTCGATCCAGTCCCCATGGTGGCGCCAGGCCTCGAAGCCGAGGGCGGTGATCATCACCCCGCGCCAGTGGTCGAGCGGCAGGTCATGGTCAATGTCACGCCGTGGCAGGCCGAGCATGCGGCTGTCGAGGAACCGCCAGACCGCATCGGTGACGTCATCGTCGGCGGCGCCGACCAGCCCGGCTGAGATGGCGACGCGGTCGAGTTGCGCGCCGCGCTGAGGCAGGACCGCGTTGGTGACGCGGGCGAGGGTGAGGGCGTCCCGGGTGACCCAGCCGACGGTGTCCAGCGTGGGGGCGAGGGGAAGTGCCCCTTGCCGGCTGATGGCGCCGTGGGTGGTGCGCAGGCCATAGAGCCCTTGGTACGCGGCGGGGACACGGATCGACCCGACCGTATCCAGGCCAAGCCCGATGTCGGCCTCGCCGAGGGCGACTGCGGCGGCGGCGCCTGAGGTGGATCCGCCGCTGATTCGGTCCGCGGCCGCAGGATTGGGTGGGGTGCCGTAGTGCGGGTTGACCCCGGTCAGGGTGTAGGACAGCTCATCGCATTGGGTGATCCCGATTGGTTCGGCGCCGGCGGCGAGCAAGTGGTCGACGACGACGGCCGAGTTCGGTTCGGGTGCAGCAGCCGCCAGGAAGGGCGGGCTGCCGGCGCCGACACGTTGACCGGCGATGGCGAAAAGATCCGTGATCGCCAGCCCGAGCCCCACCAGGGACCCGGCTGTTGGCGTCGGCAGCGGCCCGTCGGGTGCGCGCCAAACGGCCGGGTCGTCGTGCATCAGGCCATGGTGCCGCAATCCATTCACCGCCGCACATGGTGTGCCTGAGATCGCGGGCTATTTCCAGGTCACGGTCGGCGTACGCTGCGTCAGGTCGACGCAGCCAGTGAATTTCTTGGTCTCGGCCGGGACCTTCTGGAAGCCAGCCGAGTTGCGGTATTCATAGGTCACGTCCGCGTTGAAGGTGGCGCAGACGTTGTTGAATTCCTGGCCGGCGGCGATCTCGGCACGCTGGGCGACTTCATACCGGTTGGCGCCCGCAACGGACCACGTGCCGAACGTGCTCACCCGGTCACTGGGTGCGGGCACGCTGAAGGGGCACCCGGCGGGTGCTACGTCGTTGCCGATCATGCAGCGGCTGAACGCTGATCCGAGGCTGGAGCGGACACGTTCGTTGCCTCGGTCGTTGAGCTGGATCTTGAGGTCGAGGGCTTTGCTCTCACCGGGCTTGAGGGTGATGTAGCGGTCCCCTTCGACGTCCCACAGGCTCGTGGACAGGCTGGTGTCGTAGTCCTTCTGGAGTTCATAGGTGCCGGGATAGAGATAGATCGTGCGGTCCCCCACCGGGTCGGTCGAATAGCCGACCGTGAAGTCGACGCCCTTGCGGTCGGGGCTGAGGCTCAGCTTGCTGAAGCCGTCGACGACCTTCCAGGTGCCGTCGACCTTGCGCATTTCGAGCTCAACGGTCTCGTCCCGACCGGCGACCGAATAGTTGACGATCGCGGTGCTTCCGTTGGCCTTGACACTCTTCACGACATAGTCCTGGGACCGCGCGGCCTTCCGGGCTTCTTCCAAGGATGCTGCATCCGGCACGTTGACGACGTGGTCGGCCAACTCGTCGGAATAGGTCTTGCCGAGCGCATCGAAATACCGCCGGGCGCCGTCTTCCACGCTGTCGCGGCTCGACACGACCGAGGCCGCGATCAGCGCGCCGATCAACACGACGGTCGCCGCGACCGAGATGGCGATGATGACCTTGGGGGTCAGCCCCTTGCGCTGGGCGGGCGGTTGGCCACCGTGTTGCTGGTGCGGCGACAAGCTATGCCCGCCGGACATCCCGGGACCGGACCGTTGGACCGGGCCGCCCAGGGGACCTTGCATTCCGGGGTGAATCGGACCCATGCCGGGCCCACTGGGACCAGCTGCTGGCCCGGGACCACCCCGTCCAGCACCCGTTGGGCCGAACCCGCTCTGGCCACCACCGGCGATAGGGCTGCCGGGCCGCGGCGAATTGGGCGCAGGAACCCCGGACACGGGGCCATTGCCGGGCGCCCCCGGTCCCGACGTGCCCAGAAAGCCCGGCATGCCCGGCGCCACAGGACCCATGCTGCCTGCGCCTTGCGCGGGAGATTCCGGCGCAGGCGCATCCGGGTGGTTCTGTCCCGACAGCCCTGACGGGCCCGACTGGCCGGCCGACCGGCTGGCCGCAGCCCACGGATCCTCCTGGGGGCCCGGGGGCGGGCCCCATGGGCCACGGGGGCCTTCAGGGTGGTTGGGGGGCGGCTGCTCAGTCATACCTCACCTGCTTGGCGTCGCGATTGATCCGAGGCATCCTCGCACGGTCCGGGGCCGGTGATGGCTCGTTGTGCCGTGACCGCCTGTCCCTGCGGATGGTAAGAAACCGCATTTAAACGGCCCTCCATGACATTCCATCCGGCCTTCCCGCCCTTTGGATGCGGTATTTCTCCCGGCCCGCGGCCGCATGGTCCTCTTCCGGACCGCGGACAGGTCAAGCATGGGCAGCGTGACGGGCCCTGTTCCTAGACTGATCGACATGACGTCGACAAATGACCTGCTCAACGACCCCCGCTCCATGCGTGAACGGATGCTTGCCGGCGATCTCTATCGCGGGCCGGACCCGGAGAGCGGCAAAATTTCGCAGCGGGCCTTCCAGCTGATCGCGGCCTTCCAGACCACCTATGTCCAGTTGGGCCTCGACCTCGCCCGGCCACTGCTCGCGGAACTGGTCGGGACACTCGGCGAGGACGTGGAGGTGCGCCCACCGTTGGCCGTGGACTATGGCGAGAACATCCACATCGGCCCCCGGACGTTCATCAACTCCGGGCTCACGGCACTGGACGTCGCCGCAATCCGGATCGGCGCGGACTGTCAGATCGGGCCGAACGTGCAGTTGCTGACCCCGACCCACCCGCTTGATCCGACGCTGCGCCGCGACAAGTGGGAGGCGGCCGAGCCCATCACGCTCGGCGACAACGTGTGGTTGGGCGGCGGGGTGATCGTGTGTCCCGGCGTCACCATCGGCGACAACACCGTCGTCGGCGCCGGATCAGTGGTCACCAAGGACCTGCCGGCCAACGTGGTCGCGGTCGGCAACCCTGCGCGGGTTATCCGCAGCCTCGCCTAAGCCGCGCTGACCCTCCGGCTACATGCGTTCCGGCGCGACGATCCCGAGCAGCCCGAGCCCGTGGGCCAGCACGTCCCTCGTCGCCGCCACCAGACCAAGTCGCGAGGCGCGCACGTCGCCGTCGCTCTTGAGCACCGGGCACTGCTCATAGAACGACGAATAGGCCGTAGCCAGCTCAAACAGATAGGTGCACAGCTTGTGCGGCTGCAGTTCGGCGGCGAGCTGGTCCACCACCTCACCGAACCGTGACAGCGCCATCGCCAGTGTCTGCTCGGCCGGTTCGTCGACCAGCGTGATCGGACCAACCGCGAGGTCCTCGGCTTCCGCGGCACGCAGGATCTGGTTGCAGCGGGCGTGGGCGTACTGCAGATAGGGGCCGGTATCCCCGGTGGTCTTGGTCATCCGCTCGGGGTCGAAGACATAGTCCTTCTGCAGGCCCGAGGAGAGGTCGGCGTACTTGATCGCGGCCAACGCGACCTCGGGCGCCGCGTTCTCCTCTGCTGCGTCGAGCAGGCTCGACAGCGTCGCCGCCGACCCGTCGCGGGTCTTGAACGGCTTGCCGTCGGCGCCGAGGACCATGCCATAGCCGATGTGCTGGGCCACCACTCCGTCCGGGAGGTAGCCGGCCTTGCGGGCTGCGGCGAACACTTGGGCGAAGTGGCCGGCCTGGCGGGCATCGGTCACATAGATGATCCGCTCGGCCTTGAGCTCCTGCACCCGATACCGGATGGCCGCCAGGTCGGTTGTCGCGTACCCATAACCGCCATCGGACTTCCGCACGATCAGCGGAGCCTCGAAGCCGTCGGTGAACACGCACAGCGCGCCGTTGTCGATGACCGCGACACCGCGTTCCTCCAGATCGGCGACCACCTCGGGCAGGGCCTCGTTGTAGGTCGATTCGCCGGCCAGGTCATCGTCGGTGAGCAGGACGTTCAACCGGCGGTACGCCTCGTTGAAGCCCGCCTTCGACGTCTCGATCAGCTGCCGCCAGATCGCCAGGGACTCCTCGTCGCCGCCCTGGAACGTGACCACGCGCGCACGGGCCCGGGTGGCGAACTGTTCGTCGGCGCGGAACTGGGCTGCGGCCCGCTTGTACAGCGCGTCTGCCTCGTCGAGCGTGAGCTCGGCCGCGTTGATCCCCTCATCAAGGATCTGCTCGATGAGCATGCCGAACTGGGTGCCCCAGTCACCGATGTGGTTCTGGGCGATCACCGTGTTGCCGACAGCGGACAGCACGCGGCTGAAGCAGTCACCGATGATCGTGGTCCGCAGGTGTCCGACGTGCATCTGCTTAGCGACGTTCGGCGCGGAATAGTCGATGACGACCCGCTGGGGCTCCGCGACCTGGGCGATGCCCGTGCGGTCATCGGAGCGTACGTCCTCGGCGGCGCCCGCGAGCACATCGTTGCGGAGGCGGAAGTTGATGAACCCCGGGCCCGCGATTTCCAGAGGCTCGCACAGGTCGGACACGTCGAGGGTGTCCACGATCCGCTGGGCGACCTCCCGTGGCGGCTTGCCCTCCGACTTGGCCAGACGGAGCGCGACGTTGGACTGGAAATGTCCGAACTGCGGCTTCGTAGCTGCGCGCAACTCGGGATCCGCTCCGGCGACGGCGGCGACACGGGCGTTCAGGACTGAGGGCAGCGAGGACATGGTCGGCATTCTCGCACGGTCGACAGAGTCCACTCCCCGGCTGCCGACGTATGTCAAAGAGCATCGACAGTCGGGGCCTGTCGAACAGTTGGTTAGAGTGAAGCGGTGACTGAATGGATCCTGCTAGGGGTCGTCGTGCTGCTCATCGCTCTGGGCGGGTTCTTCGTCGCAGCGGAGTTTGCGCTGGTGACTGTCGATCGGCCGGCCGTGCGCCGGGCTGCGATGGACGGCGACTCGAAGGCCCTGTCCGTGCAGAAGGCCCTCGCTACCCTGTCGACCCAGCTGTCGAGCTGCCAGCTCGGCATCACGGTCACCAGCCTCATCGTCGGTTTCATCGCCGAGCCCTCCATCGCCACGCTGCTGCGCCAGGGCCCCCTGAAATCGTTGGACCTGCCCGACTCCGCAGCGCTGCCGCTGTCGTTCACCCTCGCTTTCGCGTTGGCGACCATCACCCAGATGGTGTTTGGCGAGCTCGTGCCCAAGAACTGGGCGCTCGCCGAGCCGATGCGTCTCTCGCGACTCGTCGCGACACCGCACCGGGCGTTCACCTGGCTGATGACACCGGTCCTGTGGGTGCTCCAGGGTGTGTCCAATGCCCTGGTCCGACTGATGGGCGTCGAGCCCCAGGAGGAGATGGCCTCCGGTCACTCCCCGCGGGAGCTCAGCGCGCTGGCCGAACGCTCGGCCAGGGAGGGCACGATCGATCCGGAGCTGGCCCAGCGCATGTCCAGCTCAGCCCGGCTCGGGGAACGCTTCGCCCATGACGCGATGACGCCGCGGGCCCGCGTCCACTTCCTGGAGGTGACCGACCCCGTCAGCGAGCTGTTGCGCTGGTGCCAACGGGTGGGGCACTCCCGCTTCGTCGTGGTCGGCGAATCCACCGATGATGTCGTCGGCGTCGCCCACTTCCGCGATGCCCTGAGCGTCCCCGCCGCCGACCGGGCCCGCACGTCGATCACCGAAATCCTCCACCCCGTGCGCACGGTCCCGGCCTCGATGCCCCTCGATGATGTCCTGGAGGAGCTGCGCGGTGGGCTGCAGCTGGCTGTGGTCATCGATGAGTACGGCGGCACCGACGGCATCATCACTCTCGAGGACCTCATGGAAGAACTCGTCGGCGAGATCGCCGATGAGCAGGACGTCCCCGAGGAACGTTTCACCACGCTCGGCGAGCGACACTGGCGGCTCTCCGGCCTGCTGCGCCCGGACGAGGTCGCCGGGCTGGTCGGCATCGAGCTGCCCGAGGGTGAGGCGTCGGAGTCCCTGGGCGGGCTGATCACCGAACTCGCTGAGCGGTTCCCGACCGTCGGCGACACGATCGACTGCGCCGCGCTGGACCGGCTCACCCTCGACGACGATGACCTGCCGACCCGGGTCATCGCACACCTCACCGTCAACGAAATGGATGGCCATCGCGTGAGTTGGATCGACCTTCAGGTGACACCGCTGGCGGAGGACGACGATGAGTGACCTCACCGCCGTTGGCATCGCGGTGTTGCTCCTGCTGGGCAATGCGTTCTTCGTCGGGGCCGAGTTCGCCCTCGTCTCCGTCCGCCGCACCGCCGTCGAGGAGGCGGCAGAACGCGGCGTAACCGGTGCTCGACTCACCCTGCGTGCTGTGGAAAACGTGACGCTGATGATGGCGGGCGCCCAGCTCGGCATCACCGTGTGTTCCCTCGGCCTCGGCGCCATCGGCGAGCCAGCCGTGGCGCACCTGCTGGAGCCCTTATTCGCCGCCCTCAGCGTTCCGGATGCGCTGGTCCATCCGATCTCGTTCGTGATCGCGATGACGATCGTGGTGTTCCTGCACATGACGCTCGGCGAGATGGTCCCCAAGAACTTGGCGATCGCCGGACCGACCCGGTCAGCGCTGTTGCTGGGCCCACCCATGTATGGCGTTGCCTGGATCCTCAAGCCGATCCTGTGGGCACTGAACGGGCTGGCCAACCTGGTCCTGCGCATGATGCGCATCACCCCGACCCGCGAGGTCGCCTCCACGATCACCACCGAGGATGTGCCGAGCTATCTGGAGGAGTCCGCCGAGGTCGGGCTGCTCGAGGAACACGAACATCAGTTGCTCACCGGCGCCCTCACCCTCACCTCGGCTCGGGTATCCGATGTGCTCGTCCCCGTCGAGGATCTGGTCTGGCTCAAGTCCCCGCCCACCGTCGGCGAGGCCGAAGCGGCCGCCGTGACGCACGGGTTCTCGCGCTTCCCCGTCCGTCGGGACGATGGCTCCTGGCTGGGCTACCTGCACCTCAAGGACATCCTCGACCTCATCGATGGACCGTCCGACAGAACCGTCCCGTCGGATCGGATCCGGGACATGGCCGAAGTACGCTCCGACACCCCGCTCCCCGAAGCCTTGGCGACCATGCAGGGATCCGGCGTACACCTCGCGGTCGCGACCGGACCCGACGGCGACGTGGTCGGGGTCGCGATGCTGGAGGACGTGATGGAGACCATGATCGGCGAAGTCGGCGTTTCCTGAGGTTCTCCCCGAGGTTCGCCCGATGACGTTCGGCTTCCAGGGGTCACTGCCGGATCTCCTTGATTCGGGCTGCCCGGCTCACCCCGGGCGCAGCCCGAATCCGCAGGCGGTTGGGTACGCCTATCGCAGCGTCTCCAGATAATCAGCGATTCGGCCGATGGCCTCGGTGAGGGTGTCGGTGTCAGGCAAGGTCACGAGTCGGAAGTGGTCGGGATCGAACCAGTTGAAGCCCCGGCCGTGCGTGACGAGGATGTGCTTCGCCCGCAACAGGCCCAACACGAACTCCTGGTCGTCCTCGATGGGATAGACCTCCGGGTCGAGCCGTGGGAAGCAATACAGCGCGCCGAACGGCTCGACACACGACACCCCCGGGATGTCGTTGAGCAGCTTCCACGCCAACTTGGACTGGTCATAGAACCGGCCGCCGGGGACGATCAGCTCGTTGATCGACTGATAGCCACCGAGGGCGGTCTGGATCGCGTGCTGCGCGGGCACGTTCGCACACATGCGCATGTTGGCCAACAGCGTCAGCCCCTCGAGGAAGTCCTGCGCCCGGTCCTGTGCACCCGAGACCATCACCCAGCCGGCGCGATAACCACAGACGCGATAGGCCTTGGACAGCCCCGAGAACGTCAGGCACAGCACGTCATCCCCGCAGAACTCGGCGGCATGGTGGTGCACCGCGTCGTCGAACAGGATTTTTTCGTAGATCTCGTCCGACATCACCACCAGATCGTGGCGGCGCGCGATGTCGACGAGCCCGCGGACCGTGTCTTCCGAATAGACCGCGCCGGTCGGGTTGTTCGGGTTGATGATGACCAGCGCGTGGGTGTTCTCGGTGATCTTTGACTCGATGTCGGCAAGGTCCGGGTTCCACCCGTTCTCCTCATCGCACCGATAGTGCACCGGCGTACCCCCCGACAACGACACCGCACCCGTCCACAGCGGATAGTCCGGGGCGGGGACAAGAATCTCGTTCGGCTCGTCCACGAACGCCTGCAACACCATCGTGATCAGCTCGGAGACGCCATTGCCGATGAAGACATCCTCAACGCTCGTGTGCTGCAGCCCACGGGACTGATAGAACTGCGCGACCGCGGTGCGGGCCGAATAGATCCCCCGCGAATCCGAATACCCCTGGGCATCCGGCAGGTGATGCATCATGTCGGCGATGATCGCCTGCGGTGCCTCGAACCCGAACGGCGCCGGATTGCCGATATTCAGCTTGAGGATCTTGTGACCCTCGGCTTCGAGGCGCTGGGCCTCGGTGAGGATGGGGCCCCGAACGTCATAACGGACATGGGCCAGCTTGCGACTCTGGATGATCTTCTTCATGCACTCGCACCTTTCCTCTGCCGCGCCATTCTGCCCCCTCCGGCACCGACCGACGGTGCAAACTCCCTGGGAAACGCGGGCGCGTCGCTAGACTCGAACGTGTGGCATCACCCCTTCGTCGCGCCGCTCTGACACTCGGCGCCCTCAGCCTGGCTGGTTTGACCGCGGTCGGTGGGCCCGCGCTGTTCGCGAAACTCACCGCTCGCCCGCACACGTTCACCGTCCGCTCCGTGCCGAAGACCCCGGTCGCCCTCGTGCTCGGCGCCCAGATCTATCCCGACGGCACGCCATCGCCCTATCTCAAGGGTCGCCTCGACACCGCCAAACGGCTCTATGACACCGGCAAGGTGCGGGCGATCCTGGTGTCGGGTGACAACGGCGACAAGCACTACAACGAGCCGGATGGCATGCGGAACTATCTGATCCGCAAGGGTGTGCCGGCCACCAAGGTGGTCGCCGACTATGCCGGCTTCGACACCTATGACTCCTGCGTCCGCGCGAAGCGGATCTTCGGCATCGAACGCCTCACCGTCGTGACGCAGGGCTATCACCTGCCACGAGCGGTCACGACCTGTCGGCTGGTCGGCGTCGACGCAGAAGGCGTCGGCGACTATTCCACTGACTTCGGCCCCGTCTGGCGTTATGGCCAGCTTCGCGAGCTGGGTGCCAACATGAAGATGATCGTGGACGTCGTCACGCGGCGTACGCCCACGCTCGGCCGCTATGAGACGTCGATCGACGAAGCACTCACGGGACAGTGAGCCGCGCTGGCTCACCGGGCGTACGCCAGCAGAGCCGCGTACCGGATTGGTAGTACGCGGCTCAGCCGTGGCGCCCCTGACTGCGCGACTCAGCCGCGACCCAACCCCGAGCGCGGCTCAGCCGCGACGCGCCAGGTAGTACTCGATCAACGCCCGTGTCGACGCATCCTGCTCGGCCAACGCCCCGCTGTCCCCACCGACCGCCGGGGTGATCTGCTTGGCGAGCTGCTTGCCGAGCTCGACACCCCACTGGTCGAACGAGTCGATGCCCCAGACGATGCCTTGGGTGAACGTGATGTGTTCATAGAGCGCGATCAGCTGACCCAGCACCGACGGGGACAGCTCCGGCGCCATGATCGAGGTCGTCGGTCGGTTGCCCGGGAACACCCGTGCAGTGACGATCTCCTCATCCGTGCCTTCGGCGCGGACCTCCTCGGCGGTCTTGCCGAAAGCCAGCGCCTTGGTCTGGGCAAAGAAGTTCGCCAGGAACAGCTCGTGCACATCCGCGCCGCCGTCGACGATCGGGTGCGTCGGGTTCGCCACCGCGATGAAGTCCGCGGGCACGAGCTGGGTGCCCTGGTGGATCAGCTGATAGAACGCGTGCTGGCCGTTGGTGCCGGGCTCACCCCAGAAGACCTCGCCGGTCTCGGTCGTGACCGGCGTGCCATCCCAGCGGACCCGCTTGCCGTTCGACTCCATGGTGAGCTGCTGGAGGTACGCCGGGAAGCGGTGCAGATATTGCGCGTACGGCAACACGGCGTGGGTCGCGGCCTTGAAGAAGTTGACATACCAAACATTCAGCAGGCCCATCAGCGCTGGCACGTTCGCGTTGATGGGGGTCCGCCGGAAGTGCTCGTCCATCGTGTGGAAGCCGTCCAGGAACTCCGCGAACCGCTCCGGGCCGATGAAGACCGCGATCGCGGTGCCGATCGCCGAATCCACCGAATAGCGGCCGCCGACCCAGTCCCAGAAGCCGAACGCGTTGTTCGGGTCGATGCCGAACTCGGCCACCTTGTCCAGAGCAGTCGAGACGGCGACGAAGTGGGCGGCCACCGCACGCGCGGTCGCTTCCTCGTGCCCGCTGATCGCGCCCTTGGCCCGCAGTGCTTCCAGCAGCCATTCCCGAGCCATCCGGGCGTTGGTGAGGGTTTCGAGCGTGGTGAAGGTCTTGGAGGCGACGATGAACAGGGTGGTCTCCGGGTCGAGCCCGAACGTCTTCTCCGCGACGTCGGTGGGGTCGATGTTGGAGATGAACCGGCATTGCAGGCCGAGCTTGCCGAAGGGCTTGAGGGCCTCATAGACCATGACCGGGCCGAGGTCGGAGCCGCCGATGCCGATGTTGACCACGGTCTCGATCGGGCGCCCGGTCACCCCGCGCCATTCACCGGAGCGCACCTTGTCGGCGAACGCATAGACCTTCTCGAGCTCGGTGTGCACATCGGCGACGACGTCCTGGCCGTCAACGGACAGCTCCGCCGACCGCGGCAGGCGCAACGCGGTGTGCAACACCGACCGATTCTCGGTCACGTTG
>JAUNUL010000548.1 GCA_030538175.1 Propionibacteriaceae bacterium
TCACCTACAACCTGCGAACGCCCAGCGGTGACAGCAATCCGGGCTTCTACGCGAATGACTTCGGCAGCACGTTCGTCCTGTTCAACTCAACTTTCACCCCCGCCTATTACCACTATTACGGGGCGCTGGGCATCTACGGCACGAGGGGATCACCTGCGATAGGCAACGCCATCGCGGTGGAGTTCGACAACCTCAGAAGCAGCGACCCGGGGTCCCAGGACCTGAAGTCGGACGCGTCGATGTCGTCTATGTCGAGACGACAACCGAGGTACTCAAGTACCAAGTGAGCGGGACGACGATCGTGGCTCCGACCGCGACGGAGACGATCGTCCAGCAGCCCGGACGCGACCTGCTGACCCTGCTCAGCTGCCATCCGTTCCCGATCAATACCGAACGGATCCTGGTCTTCACCGACCGGGCCCAGATCAGCGACGCCGAGATCGCCGCGATCAACCCCGCGTTGCTGCCCGGCAGCGGCGCTGGCGACGGACTGCCCGGCTACCGAACCGAGCCCGGCCCAGCGAAGTGGCTCGAACAACCCGCCGGCCGTTGGTTCCTGGCCAACTACCCGGCAGCCCTGGCAGGTCTGGCACTGATTGCGGCGCTGGGCGTGTGGATGGTGGTGATCCGGACGCGCAGACGCGCCCGTGCCGACGACGACTAGGCTGACCTGCGTGTCCAAGGTTCTGACTTCATTGCCCGCCGGCGAGCGCGTCGGCATCGCGTTCTCCGGCGGACTCGACACGTCCGTCGCCGTCGCATGGATGCGCGAGAAGGGGGCGATCCCCTGCACCTATACCGCCAATATCGGCCAGTACGACGAGCCGGATATCGACTCGGTGCCCGGCCGTGCCCTGGCCTACGGCGCAGAGCTGTCGCGGCTGGTCGACTGCCGGGCGTCCCTGGTGGAGCAGGGCCTGGTCGCGCTGCAGTGCGGGGCGTTCCACATCAAGTCCGCCGGCAAGGCGTACTTCAACACCACCCCGATCGGACGCGCCGTCACCGGCACCATGCTGGTGCGCGCGATGGCTGACGACGACGTCTCGATCTGGGGTGACGGCTCGACCTACAAGGGCAACGACATCGAGCGGTTCTACCGTTACGGCCTGATGGCCAACCCGCAGCTGCGCATCTACAAGCCATGGCTGGACGCCGAGTTCGTCTCCGAACTGGGCGGCCGCGACGAGATGAGCCAGTGGCTGACCGAGCGCGACCTGCCCTACCGCGACTCCAAGGAGAAGGCGTACTCGACCGACGCCAACATCTGGGGCGCCACGCACGAGGCCAAGACGCTCGAGAACCTGGACGTCTCGATGGAGACCGTCGAGCCGATCATGGGCGTCAAGTTCTGGGACCCGAACGTCCAGATCGAGACCGAGACCGTAACCCTGGGCTTCGAGCAGGGCTACCCGGTGGCGATCAACGGCGAGCGTTTCGACGACCGGGTCGCGCTGGTGATGAAGGCGAACGAGATCGGCGGCCGCCACGGCCTGGGCATGAGCGACCAGATCGAGAACCGCATCATCGAGGCCA
>JAUNUL010000549.1 GCA_030538175.1 Propionibacteriaceae bacterium
CCCGGACCGCCGGACCCCATCCCGTTCGAGGGCGACGACCTGGCTGGCGAAGAACAAGAGCCGACGCCGCTCGTCACCGACGGCGTGCCCGGAGTGGAAGATCCGGGCGACACCCCAGCCGTCATCGGCGACCCCGAGGGCCAAGCGGAGCACTGGTTCCAACAGGCGACCGAAGGCACCTGCGTGCCCGCTTCCGTCGCGATGATCGTGTCTGCCTACACCGGCCTGCCGCTGGACGACGAGGCGGCGTTCGTCGAGTTGGCCAGCGAGTTGGGCCTCCTTCACTACGACGACGCCGGCGCCATCATGGGCATGCTTCCCGAACACGCGGTGCAGTTGCTGCAGGCCGCCGGCATCGAAGCCTCGCTGGAGCAGGGCAACATCGCTGTGTTGGCCGAGCATCTGCAAGCGGGGCGCGGCGTGATCGTGCCGATCGATGCCGGCGAGTTGCTCAGGGGCGAGTCGCGGGAGGACTTCCAGCTGGACCATGCGGTGGTCGTGACCGGCATCGATCTGGAACGGGGCATGGTCATCCTGAACGATCCTGGGCATCCCGGCGGCCAGGCGTTCGAGGTCCCGGCCATGCTGTTCGACAACGCCTGGGCCGATGGATCGCACGCGATGATCGTGTGCGACCAACCGGCGCTGATCGCCGAGCCGGAGGGCATCGTCGAGCAGGTGTTGACCTCCGACGACGGATGGGCCCTGCTGCCCGCGCTCGAACTGTCGGGCGGATAGATGCGCATCGGGGCGCTGGAGTTGCCGTGGCCGGTGTGGGTCGCGGCGGTCGTCGTCGTGGCGGTGGTGGTGCTGCTGGTCGGTCTGTCGCTGCGCCGTCGGGTGTTCGACCCTGAGCCCCAGGAACGTGCGCCTGCCGCCGCGACGGAGTCAGCCTCACGCGCGGCCCCCGAGTCTGCTCCCGCGACAGCCTTCAGCCCGCTCCCGGGGGATCCGATCGACCCGGCGATCCACAACGTCGTCGCGGCAGCGCCTCTGGGTGGGAAACCGCCCGTGGTCACCCGCACCATCCGACCCGGGTGGCGGGGACCCGACGGCGTGACGCGCCCGGCCGACGTGGAGGCCGGCCCGGGCGACTCAATGCGCTACGGCTAGCCGTTGGGGCCCTTCGCCAGTTCCTCGGCCATCGACTCCGGACCCCAGGTCAGGATCTGGAACTGCGGGCCAGCCTCGAAGAGCACCGCGTTGCCGTGGCCGGTGTAGATGTAGACGCCCTCGACAGGGTTCGCGAAGAGCTTGTAGCCCGCGGCCTCGGCGCTGCTGGTGATCGACTCCGTGACCAACGTGGGGTCCTCGTCGCCGATCATCACGTGGTATTCCTGCGCGTCGGTGACCAGCGCCGACTCCGGCAGCTTGATCCCCTTCGGCACGCGAACCTCCTGCGGGCCCACCATGATCGTCTCCGTGTCGACCTCGCCGGTGAAACCATCGCTGGTGCTGGGCACGAGCGTGGAGGTGTCGCCGGAGGTGGTCGTGGTGGTGTCGCCGGACTGGGTCTCGCCGTCGACCGGCGCC
>JAUNUL010000550.1:0-616 GCA_030538175.1 Propionibacteriaceae bacterium
AGGTTTTGGAGTTGACCGGCGGGGTCGGTGCGGACGCGGTGTTGGAGTGTGTCGGCACCAGCGAGTCGCTGAACTCGGCGCTGACCATGGCCCGACCCGGGTCGACGGTGGGTTTCGTCGGTATTCCCCATGACGCACAGCCGCCGGTCGGTCGGATGTTCGCCGACAACGTGGGCCTGGCCGGTGGCATGGCCCCGGTGCGGCACTACCTGCCCGACCTGGTGCAGCGGGTGTTGGACGGTTGGACCGCCCCGGGTCGGGTGTTCGACCGCGTGCTGCCGTTGTCGGAGGTGGCCGAGGGCTATGCGGCGATGGACGAGCGTCGCGCAACCAAGGTGCTGCTGCGGCCCTGAGCACCGCTCCCGCAGCACATAGGGTTGAGCCGATGGTGGCTCAGCCTCGGCAACCCTGTGAGGAGTGACCGGTCGATGAATCTGCGTTCCCGGGCCGGTGAGCTGCTGCGCGACAAAGTGGCCGGCCCCGATCATGCCGAACGGGCCGCCCGGATCTGGGGCGCCGAGGGGGAACGCTGGTTCGCTCCGGGGCAACCGATCTGGACGGTGAACCGGGCGCCCACCATGTATCCCGGCGGGGTGGCAGCACTGCTGCTGCAGTC
>JAUNUL010000550.1:626-1285 GCA_030538175.1 Propionibacteriaceae bacterium
CACCCCTCGGCGATGGCCGGGGTCGCCGATCACTCCGGGTACCGGGGCGATCCCTGGGGCCGGTTGCAGCGGATCAGCAACTACATCGCGACCACCACCTACGGGGTGATTTCGGACGCCGAGGCCGCCATCGACCACGTGCGACACGTGCATTCGTTCATCTCCGGCACGCGTGACGACGGCGTCCCATACGCAGCCGACGACCCCCATCTGTTGCGGTGGGTGCACGTTGCGGAGACCTATGCATTCCTGACCGCGTACCAAACCTGGATGCCGGCCCTGTCCCCCGCCGAGGCCGACGCGTACGTGGCGCAGGCGGGAGTCTCGGCAACTCGTTTGGGCGCCGACGGTGTGCCCGGCTCGGTGCGGGAGTTACGTGCCCAACTGGACGACTTCCGGGCCGAATTGCGGTTGACACCGGCAGCCTCGGACACCGCGCGCTTCCTGCTGTACCAGGCCCCACTGCCCGCACCCGCCCTGCCGGGCTACTGGATGATCGCCGCCGGTGGGGTGTGGCTGCTGCCGCTGTGGGCCCGCGAGATGCTGGGCTTTCGGGCCCCGCGTCCGTTGTGGAATCTGGCCCACAATCTGGGCGCACTGGCCACCAGGGCGGTGGGTTGGGCGCTGCTCAGCCCGGAAATAGCCGAAGCGCGCCAACT
>JAUNUL010000550.1:1295-1523 GCA_030538175.1 Propionibacteriaceae bacterium
CCGGTGAGGTCGACATCCGACGTCCCCGATGCCGCCAGGCCGGTCAGTCGTCGTCCTCCTCGTCCTTGCGTTCACCGCGGCGGACGAACAGTCCCATGCCGGGCAGACCGCGCACCGCGTGGGCGAGGTCGGTGACGGCCTCCAGACTCTGGGTGACGTCCGGGCCGATGTGATCGATCTGATCGGCCAGTTCGGGCATCCGGTCGATCAGCCCCTTGATCGCCTGCA
>JAUNUL010000551.1 GCA_030538175.1 Propionibacteriaceae bacterium
ACTCCGCGACCTGGGGCGTGCCATCGGCCCCGAACTGCCACAACCGTTCACCATGGATCAGGTGCGGGGCACCGCCTTCGAACACATCGGCTGCTTCGGCAGCGTTGTCGACCCACGAATACACATCAGCGGCCGCGGCGACGAGCGCGAACTGGTCCACCTCGGCTTCCCGTTCACGGGCTGCCGCTGCGCGCAGGCTCTGGATCACCCGGACCCGGTCCCACCCCTCCACCGGCTCAACCACACCCGTTGGGCCCGTCACGTTGGAGCCCTTCAGGCCGATGGTGTCGCTGGTCGGGCCGCCTGGCTGGCGGTCGGACGGGACGATCGGGTCCGTTTGGTGGAGGGTCGGAGCCTGCCGTGCACAGTCAAGCGCCCACGTGGCCGTTGCATGGTCCGCGAGATGCTCCGATGGTTCACCACCAACTGGAGAAGCTCCATTGGCCGGCGAGCGGAGGCCGTGGGGAGCTTGGGTCTCGGACGGAGAGCGAGTCATGGGAACCAACCTCAGAATCGAACTTATGTTCCATATTCTAAAGTCCCCGACTGACAGAAACGGCCCCGCCATCAAGTTCTGTGGACAACTCCCGACCCCGCCCGACGCCTGTGGGCGCACCCAGGGATCAGAATGGGAAGGCTCAGAGATACTGCCCAGTGTTCGCGGACGTCTCGATGCTCCGGTTGCTGGGGTGCTTGGCCGTATAGAGAGTTCGGATGAACGCGATCCGCTCCCCCTTCTTGCCGGAGATCCGAGCCCAGTCGTCCGGGTTGGTGGTGTTGGGCAGGTCCTCGTTCTCCGCGAACTCGTCATCGCAGGCCTGCAGCAGGTGCTCCACGCTGATGCCACCCGAACCGTCGCGCAATCGATCCTTGATCGCTGACTTCTTCGCCCGACCGACGATGTTCTGGATCATCGCACCGGAGGCGAAGTCCTTGAAGTACAGCACTTCCTTGTCGCCGCCGGCGTACGTCACTTCGAGGAATCTATTCTCCTGCGACTCGGCGTACATATGTGTGACCACGGCATCGATCATCGCGGCCCGACACGCCACGGGATCCCCGCCAAAACGATCGAGATCCGCGGGATCGAACGGCAGCCCAGGGGTGAAATACCGGGCGAAGATCTCCCGGCCGGCCTCGGCATCGGGGCGTTCGATCTTGATCTTCACGTCCAGACGACCCGGGCGCAGGATGGCTGGGTCGATCATGTCCTCCCGGTTGGACGCGCCGATGACGATCACGTTGTCGAGACCCTCGACCCCGTCGAGTTCGCTCAACAGCTGCGGGACGATCGTGGTCTCGACGTCCGAGGACACCCCACTCCCCCGAGTGCGGAACAGCGAATCCATCTCGTCGAAGAACACGATCACCGGCATCCCCTCAGATGCCTTGGCGCGAGCCCGCTGGAAGATCAGGCGGATATAGCGCTCAGTCTCGCCGACATATTTGTTGAGCAGCTCCGGGCCTTTGACATTGAGGAAGAAGCTGCGCCCCTCCTCGCCGGTCACCTCCGTCACC
>JAUNUL010000066.1:0-6820 GCA_030538175.1 Propionibacteriaceae bacterium
GGTGTGGTGCCAGGCGCCGGTGAGCACGACGCTGCCGCGATGGACGATGTCGGCCCCGAGCCCGCGCAGGTTCACGGCGACCCGGGCGACTGCTGAGGCCTCTTTCACGTCGGCGCCGAGGGATTGCAGATGGCGTACGCCGACCTCCCGGCCGTCGACCCACACCTTGTCCCCCACCCGCAGCGATCCGGACTCGAGCGTGCCAGTGACGACGGTTCCCGACCCGCGCATCGTGAACGACCGATCGACCCACAGCCGCGAACGCCCGGCGGGATCCGGCACGGGCAGCTCGGCCAGCAGCGCGTCGAGCGCCGCTTTGAGGTCATCGAGGCCGGCTCCGGTGACCGCCGACACGGCGAGCGCGGGGCATCCCTCCAGGGACGTCCCCGCCAGCCGTTCGCGGGCCCGGGCCAAGGTCGGTTCGGGATCAGCGAGGTCACTGCGGGTGATGACGAGCAGTCCTCGGCGGACACCGAGGGCGTTGATCGCGGCCAGATGCTCGGTGGACTGGGCACGCCAGCCCTCGTCGGCGGCGACGACGAAGAGCACCGCCGGCGCGGGCCCGAGGCCGGCGAGCATGTTGGCGATGAACCGCTGGTGTCCGGGCACGTCGACGAACGCGACGGTCTCCCCCGACGGCAGTCGCGTGTGCGCGAAGCCGAGGTCGATCGTCAGCCCGCGGGCATGTTCCTCGGCCCAGCGGTCCGGGTCGGTCCCGGTCAGCGCCCGAACCAGCGTGGACTTGCCGTGGTCGACGTGACCCGCTGTGGCAACGACTCTCATCCGCGCACCTCCTGCCAGGCCCGCGCGATCGCCTGCAGGAGATCCGACTCAGCGTCGGCTGGGATGCAGCGTGGGTCGACCAGGCAGCGCCCCTTATCGGTCCGCGCGAGCACCGCCGGGGTGCCGGCCCGCAGCTTCGGCGCCAAGGCTTCGGGGAGCGCGAGGGCGAAGCCCGGCAGGGGTACGCCCGGCGCCCCGCCCCCGCCCACATGGCCGATGTGGTCCACCACCGTGACGGGCACGGGCGAGATCGCGCCGAGTGCCTCGGCGAGCCGATCGCAGCGCTCCCGCAGCACGTCCGCCGAGGCATGTCGATAGGCGGTGACCGGAGGCACGGGGCCGCTCACAGTGGCGTGCAGGGCAGCGAGCGTGAGCTTGTCGACGCGCAGCGCGCGGGCCAGCGGGTGCCGGCGGAGTCGGTGCACCAGATCGGCTCGGCCGAGCAGCAACCCCGCCTGCGGGCCGCCGAGCAGCTTGTCCCCGGAGGCGATGACCAGGTCGGCCCCGTCGCCGAGCGCGGTCGTGGCGTCCGGTTCATCGGGCAGTGCCGGGTCAGCGACAAGCAGACCGGAGCCAAGGTCGGCGATCACCGGCACGCCGAGCTCAGCCAACTCCGAGACCGAGACCGCGGCGGTGAAACCGGAGACGTGAAAATTGCTGGGATGGACCTTGAGGATGCAGCCGGTCTCCGGACCGATGGCCGCGACATAGTCGGCCAGGTGGGTGCGGTTGGTTGTGCCGACCTCACGCAGCCGGGCCCCGGTGGATTCGATGAGTTCGTGCAGCCGGAAGCCGTCACCGATCTCGACCATCTCGCCACGGGAGACGATGACTTCCTTGCCGGCCGCGAGCGCGGTCGTCGCCAACACCAGCGCCGCCGCACCGTTGTTGACGACCAGCACGTCCTCGGCAGCCGGGCAGGCCGTCCGAAGCGCCGCCAGCGTCTCGGCTCCGCGCCGGGACCTGGTGCCGGTCTCGAGATCGAGTTCGACATCCGTGTACGCCGCGGCCGCGACCAGCGCCTCAATCGCGGCCGGCGACAACGGCGCCCGCCCCAGGTTGGTGTGGACGACGATGCCGGTCGCGTTGAGGACCGGACCCAGGGGCGACGGGCCGCGGAGCAGGGACTCAGCGTACTCACCGACGGACTCGACGGGCAGCTCACCGGAACGGGCCGCGGCTTGGGCCGATCGCACTGCCGCACGGACGGCCTCGTGACCCAGCCGTTGGGCAGCCGTCTGCAGCGCGGGCCGGGCCAGCAGCACATCCGTGCGGGGAATGGATCGCCGCGGGTCGGTCACGCACCCTCCTCAACGAAACCAGCCTGAAGGAGGCCAGAAGACTGTTGGCGGAGGCGGACGGGAATCGAACCCGCCAGACCGAGGTGCTCGGTCTCACCAGTTTTGAAGACTGGGGGGCCCACCAGGAACCCATACGCCTCCTCGCGCAGGACACCCTAGCCGCATCCGGAAGGAGGGGCGCTCCTAGGCTGGCCGGCATGGAAACGAAGCGGTTGACCGGTTATGCCCATGGCGGCGGATGTGCGTGCAAGATCCCCCCGGGTGAGCTCGAGCAGATGGTGTCCGGACTGGTGGGGGTGCCGTCGGACGATCTCATCGTCGGTCTGGACGACGGTGACGACGCGTGTGCGGTCGTCTTCGGCGACAACGGTGAGGTCGCCATCTCGACGACGGACTTCTTCACCCCTGTGGTCGATGACCCGTTCGACTGGGGTCGGATCGCCGCGGCCAATGCGTTGAGTGATGTGTACGCCATGGGTGGCACCCCGCTGATGGCGATCAACATCCTCGGCTGGCCGCGGGGTGTGCTGCCGATCGAGCTCGCCACCGAGGTCCTGCGCGGTGGGCTGGAGGTCTGTCGATCGGCCGGTATCCCGCTCGCCGGCGGTCACTCGATCGACAACCCCGAACCGATCTATGGCCTGGCCGTCACCGGCCGAGGACACCGGGACCGACTGCTGCGCAACGACGCCGCCACCCCCGGGACGCCGTTGAGCCTGACCAAGCCGATCGGGGTTGGCGTGCTGAACAACCGGCACAAGACCACCGGTGATGTCTTCCCGCACGCCATCGAGTCGATGGTGCGCCTGAACGCGGATGCTGCTGCGGCCTGTCTGGCTGCGGGGGTGAAGGCCGCCACCGATGTCACCGGGTTCGGACTGTTGGGGCACCTGTACAAGATGTGCCGCGCTTCGGCGGTCTCCGCGGTGCTCGACCATGCGGCCGTGCCGGTGCTGGAGGGCGCACGCGAATCGATGGCTGCTGGCTTCATCCCCGGCGGCAGCCGTCGCAACCTTGATTGGGTCCATCCGCACGTGGAGGCGAACCTCAGTGAGGAGGAGATGATTCTGCTCGCAGACGCCCAGACCTCTGGTGGGTTGTTGGTCGCCGGGGAGATCCCCGGTGGCACCGTGATCGGCGAGATCGTCGAAAAGACCTCGCCGGTGATCACGGTGCGCTGACCGCGAGCTCCTGAATCAGGTGGGCCATTCCTCACCAGGCTGAGTGATCCCACGACCGGCAGCCGCCGCCTTGGCAGCACGTGCACGCTGCGGCTTGATCGTGTACTTGGGATCCTCGGCCGACTTCATGCCTGCCTCGAACACCCCGAAGCGGGTGGTCGCGGAGCCGCCCAACAGGGCCAGACCGGAGAGGGCTGCACCCACGCGGCTCTTGCCGAGCAACGCGGCACCCAGGCCACCGGCGACCGTAAGGATCTTGGACGCCAGGTGATAAGTCTTGGCGGGTTCCTCGTGATAGGGCTCTGCGAGCTCACCGAGGCGCTTGGTCATGATCTCGCCGGCAATCAGTTCAGCAGCCGCACCGATGACCGCGAGGGTCCGAGCGGGTGCGGTCTCCGACGGCGGAGTGGTGATCATGGCCAGGCCCGAACCCGCGGCGATGCCGGAGCTGACGAAGATGAACGGCAACTCCCGATAGGCCTCGTGCCAGGTCGGCAACGCGGTGTCGGACAGGAGCACGCCCGTGTACGCAGCCAACGGCGGCGCGAAGAACGCCGACCCGGCCGCGGCCACTCCGTCGACGAACTCGACGAAGTGGTGACCGATGCCGCCATCCTTGGGCAGCCACTTGCGGATGACCTCGAGGCCGACACCGACACCGGTGAACGCGCCGAACCCGGCGAGGATCCACGAGCCCACGGACATCGGCGAGGTCACCTTGACCGTGCGCATCATGTTCAACGCCCGCTCGGGACGACCAAGGTCATGGGCCAACGCAGCGCCACCCGCGGCGGTCGCGATGATCGCGGCCCAGCGGCCACGCGTGCGCAGCTTCTCAAGCCCGATGAAGTGACCGCCCGCGGACACGAGGCCGGACCCCGCGGCGAGACCGCCGAGGAAGAGATAGGCCGGGATCGGCCACTCCCACGGCGGCGCCTTGATGACGGGCTGGCCGTAATAGCTGCGGAACTCGGCCTCCGGAACCGTCGCGTTCGGGTCACCGCCCCCACGCTTCTTGCGCCGCTCGCCGGGCAACCGCGGGGGTGCCGGCGGACGGTCGGAATCGAGCGGCCGGGTCGCACTGGTTTGGGTGCTGGGGCCGGGAGCGGTCATGAACTCCTCCTGCCGAAGATGCCGTGCCCGGCGAAGACCGTGACGACGACACCCATGAGTGCGGTCCCGGCCAGCCCGGCCATCGTGAACATGCGGCCGACCTTGGCGGTCGGCACGATCGGATCCGGTGGCAGACCATAGGCCTCCGGCTCATCCATGAGCAGGAACACCGAGCCGGTCCCGCCGACGCCGTCGTTGGGGTTGGCGCCATAGAGGCGGGCCTCGGTCTGGCCCTGGCTGTGCAGCTGGGCCAGGCGTTCGCGGGCCAGCCGCACCATCTCGTCGTGGTCACCGAACTTGATGCTGGTGGTCGGACAGGTCTGGGCGCAGGCCGGGACCTCGCCGTGGCTGATCCGGTCATAGCAGAGCGTGCACTTCTGCGCGTTGCCTGCGTTGACCGGCTTCGCCTTGCTGCCGTCGGCGAGTTCCACCAGGCCGTTCGAGCGTCGTTCGATGACCCCGAAGGGGCAGGCACTCACGCAATAGCCGCAGCCATTGCACACGTCGGCCTGGACCACGACGCTGCCGTATTCAGTGCGGAAGAGCGCACCGGTCGGGCAGACATCGAGGCAGCCGGCGTGGGTGCAGTGCTTGCACACGTCCGAACTCATCAGCCATCGCACGTGCGGCAGATCGTCGGTCGCGGTGGCCGTCGCGACCCCGCCCCCGCTCAGCCCTGCAGACCCATTCGACCCAGCGGAACCGTTCGACCCGGCCGTCTCAGAGCGTACGCTCGGCATGCCCAGGTTGACCGCCCCGCTCTGCCGGGCCCGGGCCAACTGCTCGGGACCCTGCTCGATGAACGCCACGTGTCGCCACGTGTCGGCACCGAGCGCGGAGGAGTTGTCATAGGAGTTGCCGGTCAGCGCCTTGACGCCACCGTGTCCCTGACCTTCCTTGGCCGTCCGGGTCGGCACCCGGTTCCACTCCTTGCACGCGACCTCACAGGCCTTGCAGCCGATGCAGATCGACGTGTCAGTGAAGAACCCCTTGCGCTTCGGGTGGTCCTCCCACGCGGCATCGCGGGTCGGGTTCGTCGGACCGGAAAGCTGGTTGTGCCAGAAGCCCATCTCACGCCTCCTCAGGTGTCGACGAAACCGCGGCCGGCTCCCCCGCCGTCGGTTCCAGGCCCGAACGCCGCAGATACGAGTTGACCAGCTCGACCTGGGCGGGACCCGTGGGGCGTCTGCCCGGCTGGATATCGCACATGCCGACCTTGGATTCCTGGATCTGCACGTTCGGATCGAGAACGATGCCGAGCAGATCGTTGGCAGCGTCACCGGCCACCACGGCACGGTCACCGATCGCCCAGTGATAGGGCAAGCCGATCTGATGGACCGTCTTGCCACCCGACTGGACCGGGCGGACACGATCGGTCACCAGGACGCGGGCCTCGATCGCGGCACGCGGGCTGATCAGCGTCGCCCACCCGCCGTTCACCAAACCGCGCTCTTCGGCCAGCTCCGGCGAGATCTCACAGAACATCTCGGGCTGGAGTTCAGCCAGATAGGGCAGGAAGCGGCTCATGCCACCGGCCGTGTGATGCTCGGTGAGGCGATAGGTGGTGAAGATGAACGGATAGGTCTCCGTCGCCTGATCGCCCTGCACCAACCGGTTGTCCGGCCGCGGGAACAGTTCCTTGGTCGGGTTCGCCTGGATGCCATAGAGCGGGTTCGTCACCGGGGACTCCGCCGGCTCATAGTGCGTCGGCAGCGGTCCATCGACCAGGCCGCTGGGGGCATAGAGCCAGCCCTTGCCATCGGCCTGCATGATGAAAGCGTCGTCGCCCTCGAGCGCTGCGGGACCGGTCGAGCCCGGCGCCGCCTTCGTGCCCGGTGCGAGCGTCAGCGGGAAGTCCGGCACATCCGGACCGGCCCACTGGCCCTTCTCCTCGTCCCACCACATGAGCTTCTTGCGCTCGCTCCAAGGCTTGCCCTCGGGGTCGGCCGACGCTCGGTTGTAGAGGATGCGGCGGTCCGCGGGCCACGCCCACGCCCATTCGTGCGCCATCTCGTCCTGCTCCTGGCCCGGCGTCTTCCGCGCGGAGCGGTTGATGCCGCCGGCATAGATGCCGGTGTAGATCCAGCAACCACCGGAGGTGGAGCCATCGGCCCGCATTTCGTTGAACGTCGAGAGCAACTCACCGTCGCGCTCACCGCCCACGAACCGGCCGTTGATCTCCTGGAGCACCGCCTCGGGTTCGATCTCGCCGTGCTCGTCGACGGGATAGTCCCACGTCATGTCGAGCAGTGCCTGATCCCGAGGATCGGTCGAGTCAGCAAGCCGCTGCCGGATGCGCTGGCCGAGTTCATAGAAGAACTCCAGCTCCGGCTGGCAGTCACCCGGCGGATCCAGCGCCTTCTCGCGCCACTGCACGAGCCGCTGGGTCTGGGTGAACGTGCCGGCCTTCTCCACGTGCGTCGCCGCAGGCATGAAGAACAC
>JAUNUL010000066.1:6830-11275 GCA_030538175.1 Propionibacteriaceae bacterium
TCGGTCGCGATGTCCTCGGTGACCATCTCCCCGGTCTCGATCTCCGCCGAGTCCTTCCAGAAGGTCGCCGTCTCGATCAGGCGCAGGTCGCGGACGACCAGCCACTTGAGCTTGGCCAGTGCCTTGCGCTGGATCTTGGAGTGCGCGGACGCCACCGCTGGGTTCTGGCCCAGCACGAAGTATCCGTCAACTCCACCGTCCAACATCGACAGCACCGTCTGATAGGTGCCATGGGCACCGCTCAGCCGTGGCAGACGGTCGTAGTAGTAGTTGTTCTCCGCCGTCGCTTTGTCGCCGAACCAGGCCTTGAGCAAGCTGACCGTGTAGGCGTCAGCGTTCGCCCAATAGCCCTTTTGCTCCTTCGACCCCGCCGAGTTGATGTAGTCCTCAAGCGTGTCGTGTTCACCGGCCATCGGCATCGGCAGATAGCCCGGCAGGAGGTTGTAGAGCGTCGGGATGTCAGTCGAACCCTGGATCGAGGCGTGCCCGCGCAGCGCCATGATGCCGCCACCGGGGCGACCCATGTTGCCGAGCAGCAGCTGCAGAATCGCCGCGGTGCGGATCATCTGCGCGCCATCGGAGTGCTGCGTCCAACCGACCGCGTAGCACAGCGACGTCGTGCGCTCCCGGCCGGAGTTCTGCGTGAGCGAATCCGCCAGATAGGCGAAGTCCTCGGCGCTGATGCCCGAAACCTCGGTCACCATCTCCGGGGTGTAGCGCGCATAGTGCCGCTTGAGGATCTGGAACACCGTCCGCGGATCCTGCAGGGTCTCATCGCGCAAGACCCGACCGTGTTCGAGCGGTGCGCCAGCAGCACCGAGGGTCTCGCCCCGGGCTGCCTCGGCGTGCTCCTCACCGTCGTCCGGTGCCGTGCTCTCGACCTTGCCGCCGTTGGGGTCTGCGTACGCCCAACTGGAGGAGTCATAGGCGCGCTTCTCGGGATCCCAACCCGAGAACACACCATCCAGATCCTCGGTGTCCTCGAAGTCCTCCGACACGATCGTCGCGGCATTCGTGTAATGCACGACGTAGTCGCGGAACCACAGGTCGTTGCTGAGGACGTGGTTGATGAGCCCACCGAGCACCGCAATGTCTGCACCGATGCGGATCGGGATGTGCCGGTCTGCCTGGGCAGATGTCCGGGTGAAGCGGGGGTCGACGTGGATGACCCGCGCCCCTCGCAACTTGGCCTCCGTCACCCACTGGAATCCAACAGGGTGGCACTCGGCCATGTTGGAACCCATGATGACGATGCAGTCGGCGTTCGCAAGATCCTGCACGGGCTGAGTGGCACCGCCACGCCCAAACGAGGCTCCCAGACCGGGAACCGTGGCGCTGTGTCAAATGCGCGCCTGGTTCTCGATCTGTATCGCCCCTGCTGCTGTGAACAGCTTCTTGATCAGATAGTTCTCTTCGTTGTCCAGCGTCGCGCCGCCGAGGGCAGCGATGCCCATCGTGCGGTTCAGCGGCCGCCCCTCGGCGTCCTCGTCTTCCCAATGGTCACGACGGGCCTGGAGGAAGCGATCGGTGACCATGTCGATGGCCGTGTTGAGATCGAGGGTTTCCCACTCGGTGCCATAGGGCTTGCGATAGAGCACGGTCGTCACCCGGTTGGGCGCATTGACCAACTGCTCGCTGGCCGAGCCCTTGGGGCACAGCCGGCCGCGCGAGATCGGGGAATCCTTGTCGCCCTCGATCTGGATGACCTTGCCATCCTTCACATAGACGCGCTGACCGCAGCCGACCGCGCAATAGGGGCAGACGCTGCGGGCCATGGAGTCGGCCTCGTGGATGCGGGGGGTGATCTTCTTCGTCGTGGGGCTGGTCACCGACGGGCCCCGACCGAAGAAGTCTCCCGAGGTCACCTGGCGCAATCCTGGCCAACCCAACACGACCTTGCCGAGTCCCATGTTCCCCTCCAAGTCGCCGCTGACGCACTGAATGGCCCGAGCTTACGCTGTCCGGCTCTGTCGGGGGAAGGCGGCCCACCCCGGCAAGATTGCCGAGTTCAGCCCTGCTTGCGAACCCCCTCCTGAGCGACCCGCGCCAGCCCCGCGCGGACCGGCAACACGGTGGCGGCCAGCTCCGCGAGCAGCGGGGCTGCGATCGTGACGGGCCCGACCCAGCCCCGGGCCACGTCGGGCTCACGGCTGCCGGCGAGCGCGGTGAGCACATAGGCCACCGCGAGCGCCCCACCGGACGTCGCCAGCGCCGAGCGCACGGTGGCGTCCTCATCCTCACCGGCTTGGGCGCCCCACGCCGCGAGCCCACCTGCGACCGCGACGACAGCGAGCAGCCAGCGCCGGTCAGCGCGTCGATTGACTCGGCCTGCGAAGTCGAAGTTGGTCGGGATCGACTCACCGCGCCGCCAGAGCGCGGCAGCTCCGACCGCCGTCGCGATCGCGAGCGCGGACGGAGCGAGGCGCTGGGCCCGGCGTACGCCCGCAGGGATCGCGGCGAACACATCCGCATCGGCATCATCGGGTCGCAACCAACCGAGTCGCACCGCCAGAGCACCGGCATTGACCCGCCAACCAAGACCGAACCCACGCGGGACGAACAGGCGGGGATCCTCCGGCGCCCACATCCGGCTGCGTGCCGCCCGGTCGATGATCAGCCCGCCGGGCAGGCGGAATTTCCGCCCACCGAGCTGCTCGCGCACTCCTGCGGCGTACTCCTCAGGCGTGCCGAGATCCTCGGGCGCGACCCCGCCGGCGAGCAACTCAGCCAGGTCGGCCAAGGCCGCGTCGCGGTCAGCGCGTCGCAGACCGGTGAGATGACGGGAAACCTCAGTCGTATAGGGATTCATGATTCCTCCAACAAAGTGGTGAGCGAGTCGACGAGCTGCTCCCAGGCAGCACTCAGCCGGACCAGCTCGGCGCGGCCGTCGGCGGTGAGCGCGTAGTACTTGCGCGGGGGGCCCAGCGGGGACTCCTCCCACGTGGTGTCGACCCAGCCGGCGGTGCGCAGACGCGTCAGCAGCGGATAGATCGTGCCGGCGCCGACGGCGAGCGCGGGGCGCTCGGCGAGAGCGTCGACCAGTTCGCCCCCATAGCGCGGCCGGCCGCGCAGCAGGGCGAGCACCGCGATCTCCAGCACGCCCTTGCGCAACTGGGCGAGCTCATCGTCCTTGCGTTTCACCATGATGTCCCCGACTTCCGACTGCGGCATCTAGTTTGCATTACCTATTACCAGGATAGGCCGACTAGCTTTCCAACACAACTACTATGCAACATCATCTACTGGTTCAAACGCGAAACCCGGGCGATAGTCCTCGCGCGTCAGCCCAAGCGGTATCCCGCATCCACGACCGCCCGCAACCGCTCCCGCTCGGGCACATCGAGGAAGGCCGCGTCGAGCGCGGTCAGCGTGAAGCGATGGAGGTCTTCGACTCCGTAACCGAAGGCGTCGCACAGGTGGGCGAACTCCGCCGACAGCGTCGTGCGGCTCATGAGCCGGTTGTCACAGGACACGGTGACTGCGAATCCGAGCCGGTCGAGCAACCCGAACGGGTGCTCGGCATAGGTGTCGGCGATGCCGGTCTGCAGGTTCGAGCTCGGGCAGACCTCGAGGGTGATGCCACGATCGCGGACGTACGCCGCCAGGCTGCCGGGTGCGACCTCGCCGTCGACCAAGTCCTCGACGATCCGTACGCCGTGCCCGATGCGATCGGCGCGCATGAGCTGGACGGCCTCCCAGATCGACTCGGGACCCGCTGCCTCCCCTGCGTGGATCGTGTACGCCACGTTGTGGCGCTGGAGGTGGTGAAAGGCGTCGGCAAGCCGGCTCGGGGGAAAGCCGTCTTCCGGCCCTGCGATGTCGAAGCCGCCAACCAGCGCATCGCGCATCGCAACCGTGAGTTCAGCGATTTCCAGCCCGCGGTCCCCCTGGCGCATGGCGCTGATGACCTGGCGAACCACGATCGGCGTCCCTGCCTGCGCACACGCATTCATGCCGTCGGCGAGACCATCGCGGACCGCTTCAACAGCCTCGACGAGCGTGAGACCGGCAGCAAGATGCTGTTCGGGCGCCCAGCGGGCCTCGGCGTACACGACCCCGTCGGCGGCCTGATCCTCGACGAATTCCCGCGCGACCCGCCGCAGGTCATCCGCGCGCTGCATGACGGCGATCGTGTGGTCGAAGGTCTCCAGATAGCGCACCAGCGATCCCGAATCCGCTGCCTCGAAGAACCAGGTGGCGAGCGCATCGGCATCGCCAGCCGGGAGGTCGTGCCCGATCTCGGCGGCAATGTCGAGCAGCGTTTGCGGGCGCACTCCCCCGTCGAGATGGTCGTGCAGGGCGATCTTGGGCAGGGCGGACAACACATCCGGAGCAAGGGTCATGCGACCTATTATCTGCCGATACCGCCCTGCTCACGACCGGCCGACACCAGCTCCGGGTGGTGGGCATCGAACGCCGGGGATTCCGAACGGATCGTCGGCAAC
>JAUNUL010000067.1 GCA_030538175.1 Propionibacteriaceae bacterium
CATCGGACTCAGGCAGAACGGACCCTGTGACGGGGGAACCGGGGACGTCATCGTTGATCGGGTCAGCCGCGTCACCGTCAGCAGCATCCGCGGATCGGTCGGCCAGCGGCCACGGATCGTGGACCTCACCGTCCTCACCGATGCCGACGAGTCCTGTCGGGGCGAATTGGGCATCTTCGGCGAACTGCGACTCGGGCGTGATCACCGCAAGGATGGCCTGCTTGAGGACCAGAAGATCCTGTCCCGGGGCGATCTCAATCTTGGCCTGACGCTCACCGACCTCGATGACCGTGCCATAGATGCCGGAGTTGAGGATCACCCGGGTCCCGGGGGACATCGAATCAGCGAGCTTCGCTGCTTCCATCTGTCGCTTCCGGTTGGGCCGAATGATGAGGAAATAGAACGAGGCCACCATCAAGGCGATCAGAAGGCCGGTGGTCATTGGGTCCATGTGTCCCGCAATCCTGTGCTGCGTATCCCGCGAAGGGCTGACTGCCGGAGTCTACCCACGCGCACCAGCGGTGACGTGTCAATCCCGTTCTGTGCAGGCGTGTCAGGGCCGTCTGTTGCCCCGTCTCCGCCGGCCTGCACCGCCGGCAGGTGGGTCAGGTGAACAGCGCGGGGCCTTCCCCGCCGGCCGGCGGAGTGAGCCCGAGATGGCGCCAGGCAGCGTCAGTCGCGACCCGCCCACGCGGCGTACGCATCAAGAACCCTTGCCGGACCAGGAAGGGTTCCGCGACTTCCTCGACCGTCTCGGCCTCCTCCCCGACGGAGATCGCAAGAGTGGACAGCCCCACCGGTCCCCCGCCAAAGCGTCGGCAGATCGCCTCGAGCACCCCGCGATCGAGCCGGTCGAGACCCAACTCGTCCACCTCATAGAGCTCCAGGGCATCCCGTGCGAGCCCGGCGGTGACCACACCATCCGCCTTCACCTGGGCATAGTCGCGGACGCGGCGCAGCAGTCGGTTGGCGATGCGTGGTGTGCCTCGGGAACGACGCGCGATCTCCGCCGCCGCGGCTGGCGGCAACTGAATGCCCAGCACACCGGCCGACCGCAACAGGATGCGTTCGATCGCGTCGGTGGCATAGAAGTCGAGTTGAGCGGTGAACCCGAATCGGTCCCGCAGGGGTCCGGGAAGCAACCCGGCCCGCGTGGTCGCCCCCACGAGCGTGAACCGGGGGATCTCCAGGGGAATCGCCGTGGCCCCAGGCCCCTTGCCGACGATCACGTCGACTCGGAAGTCCTCCATGGCGAGATAAAGCATCTCTTCGGCAGGGCGGGACATCCGGTGGATCTCGTCGAGGAAAAAGACCTCGCCCTCGACGAGCCCGGACAGAATCGCGGCGAGATCGCCGGCGTGCTGGATCGCCGGGCCCGAGGAAATGCGCAGGGGTGCGCTCATCTCAGCGGCAATGATCATTGCCAGCGTCGTTTTGCCCAGCCCGGGCGGACCGGACAACAACACGTGATCCGGCACCGCATTGCGATGTTTCGCCGCCTCGAGGACGAGCCCCAACTGATCGGCGACCCGCGGCTGACCACGGAACTCCGCGAGGCTCCCCGGCCGCAACGCCGACTCCGCCGCCTGCTCATCGGGAAAGGCATGCGGGTCGACTGGGGAGTGTTCGGTCACGGCCGCGAGCCTAGTCGGTGCGGCTGACACGACCCGGTCACTTCTTTGCCAGCGTCTGCAGTGCGGCTCGCATCAGCACCGCGATGTTGGTCTCGGACAGCGCGAGATCCGCGACGCGCTCGCAAGCGGCGTCGGCCTCCTTTGCCGACCAGCCCAGTCCTTGCAGACCCTGGGCCACCTGGTCGCGCCAGGGGGCCGCTGCTGCGGCCACGGGCTGACGGGCCGAGATCGCCCCCAGCGCCTGCACCTTGTCCTTGAGCTCCAGCACCATCCGTTGTGCCCCCTTGGGCCCGATGCCTGGAACACGAGTGAGCGTCTTGTGGTCCTCGGCGAGGATCGCGGCGCGGAATTCGTCGGGGCTGAGCACCGCCAGCAGCGCCTGCGCGATCCGTGGGCCCACCCCGGACGCGGTCTGCGCCAACTCGAAGCAGTCCCGTTCCTCCGCGCCCGCGAAGCCATAGATGGTCAGCGAGTCCTCGCGAACCACCAGCGACGTGTGCAGGTGGGTGGGCTCCCCAAGGCGCACGCCCGCAGCAGTCGCCGGAGTGCACTCCGCGCGGACGCCGAAACCGTTGAGATCCATGACCACCCAGGTGGCGCCAGCGGCCGCCACGGTCCCGTTGAGATGTGCGATCACGACAACCTCCTGGCAACCTTGCGGGTCGCCGCATCCACCCGGGCCACCTGGCGGCGGGACAATTCCGCAGCCCGATCCAACGCATCACCGTGGTCGGCGTCGCCGGGCCGAACACGACGCAGGGCCTCCTCGATGCGGTTGCTCGAGGCACCCCGCCAGACCTGACAGATGCCCAACGCGACCGCGTCCGCCGCGTCAGCCGGTCGCGGTGGGGTGTCGAGCTGCAGCAGCCGCATCACCATCGTGCCGACCTGGGCCTTGCCTGCCCGGCCATTGCCGGTGATCGCGGCCTTGACCTCACTCGGCGTGTGCTGTGCGACCGGCACAGCCCGCCTGGCACCCACCAACATCGCCACACCCGCCGCCTGGGCGGTGTCGATCACGGTCGGGGTGTTGTGCTGGGCGAACACCCGCTCCACCGCCACCACGTCAGGCAGCCACTCATCGACCAGTCGGCTCAGCTCCTGCTCCAGGGTGACCAGACGTCGCGGGGTGTCCAGATCCGGGTCGGTCTTGATAACCCCGACCGCCAGCAGCGTGGGCGGGCGTCCCGGTGACCCCTCGACCACCCCGAACCCGCACCGCGTCAGGCCGGGATCCACCCCGAGCACCCGCATCCGAACCCCCTTAGAACAGATGTTCGGATTCTAACCAGGTTTGCCGCCCGATCACTCCTCCGGCGGCTGCGCGTTGTCGTAAACGTTCTGCACATCATCGAGATCTTCCAGAGCATCGATGATGCGCTCAAGCTTTTCCGCGGTTTCGCTGTCGACCGGCGAGTCATAGTCGGGGACCATGTGCACCTCGGCGGACTCATAGTCCAAGCCGGCCGCCTGGACGGCCTTGCGGACCTCGACCACGTCGTTGGGGTCGCACAGGATCGTGAACCCCTCGCCCTCGTCGTTGACCTCGTCCGCGCCGGCCTCCAACGTGGCCTCCACCAGGTCGTCCTCGGTGATCTCGCGACCATCCTGGGCCTTCGCCACCTCGATGACACCCTTGCGCTGATAGATCCGCGACACCGAACCGATGTCGGCCATCGTGCCGCCATTGCGCGTGACAGCGACCTTGACCTCGGCCGCAGACCGGTTGCGGTTATCGGTCAGACACTCGATGAGGACACCGATGCCGCCGGGGGCCATCGCCTCATACCACAACGTTTCATAGTTGACCGCGTCAGCACCGGAGCCGGAGCCGCGCTTGACCGCACGGTCGATGTTGTCGTTCGGCACCGACGACTTCTTGGCCTTCTGGATCGCGTCATAGAGAGTGGGATTGCCCGCTGGGTCCCCACCCCCGAGCCGTGCCGCGACCTCGACGTTCTTGACGAGCTTGGCAAAGAGCTTGCCCCGCTTCGCGTCGAGGATTGCCTTCTTGTGCTTGGTTGTCGCCCATTTGGAGTGACCTGCCATTGACAGACCTTTCGTTCAGGAGGTGAGTGCGGCTCGTGCTTCCTCAGGGGTTTCGATCCGCTGGTATTGAATGATGGTGTCGACGGGCTCATAGCCCAATGATTGATAGAGCGCGGTCCCGCGGCCGTCGACCGAATCCAGGCCGACGCCACCAGCGTCCATGCCCGCCCGGCGGAACGAGTCGAGGGAGCGTGCCAGGAGCACGCGCGCGATGTTGCGCCCCCGCTGAGCCGGGCGTACGCCTATTCGGTCGGTCCACCCGAGCGCTGGTCCCCCCAACTCATCACTGGCGGAGTTGAGGGCATAGCCCACCACCGTGTCCCACTGGTCGACGGCCACCCACGACAGGTCGGGTCGGGCGTGGGCGCGGGCGAGTGATTCGGCCCACGTATGCGGGTCGACCTCTCGTGAACCCCAGCGATCTGCGAAGGCCTCATTGTGGGCCTGCCGGGTGGCCTCCATCCAGCGCGGGCCGAACGGTTCGAACCGCACCCCGAGCACCGGGGTGGCGACGAATTCCGCGACCCGTTGACCGGTGGGGAATGGGCAGATCATGTCGATCAACCAGCGGCTCGGCTCGAATCCCTGGTTGGTGAACAGGCTGCGCTTGTTCGACATCGAGGCATCGCTGAACGCCACCATCCGCAGCGGACCCGTGGCCTCCGACGCCACGAACCAATCCCGCGCGCGGTGGATCTGCCAACGCAACAACGCCCGGCCGATCCCCTGATGACGAAACGCCGGGTGCACGGCACCGTCAAGTCGCACGGTGGGCTCGGCACCGCTGACGGTCAACCAGCCCACCGCAACCATGGACGATCCCTCATAGCCCAGCGCCATGAGATCGGGTGCCAGCGGTCCGGATGTCTCGAACCAAGCCTCGAGCTCGTCGAGACTCACCCGCTGACTGGTGTCATCGAACGCCGCGATGGCGGCAACGAGCGCCTGGACTTCGACGAGATCTTTGTCCTGCCCGGGGCGCCAACGCAGCGGGGTCACGTCGTTCAAACTGTGTGACATTTCACCCCTCCGGCAGCTAGCAGTGGCACACTCTAGCCGGTCAGCCACCGCGTCTGCCCGATCACCGCCAGATCTGCGGCGTTTCCGTCACGCCACCCTTGCGCGGACGGGCCGTCTGCGCCCAGACATGGCGCCACGTGTGCGCGGTCTGCGGAGTCTTCGACCCAGGCAGGCGACCCGGCTCGGACCGCTGCACCGCCCACCAGGTTGCGCCATCCTCGGCGATCAGGCCATCCACCGCAGCCTCTTGGTCCCGCCCGTCGGCGCCAGCATGCAGCGGGCTGCCGAAGCGTACGCTCACCCGGGACACACCGGACGTGGCCCGCACGGCCCGGGCGCCGCGGATCCCGACCGGCACAACCGGCAGTCCGGTCTGCTCGGCCAGAGTCGCCGCGAAGTGATGGAACGGACGCTTCGTGGCGCCGGCGGCCGGCAGGCCCTCGGGGAAGATCAGCACCGACCAGCCCTCACCGAGCAGCGTGGCCAGCTTGACTCCGTCGGCGCCGGGATTGTCGAAGTCCACCAACACCCGTCGACGCAGCAGTCCGGACAGGAACCCGACCCGCTCCCGCGGCACGCTGACCACGGCCGTCCTGGATCGACGGTCGGGATCGAGACGGGCCAACACCAGCTCCGCCGCGTTCGCCGTCGGGTGGTTGGCCACGAAGATCACTGGCCCGTTCGGGAGCCGATCGGGGCGCGGACCGTCGAGGGCAATGCCGAGACCCACCGGCGCGAACCTCTGCAGACCGGCCCGCGCGGGTCGGTGCGGCCAAGCGTGGGTGATGGGCAGGTGGGCATCCTCTGGGCCCGACCACCGGGCACCCGCGAGCACCTGTCGGACATCGCGCAGCAGGCCGCGCAGCAGCTTGGGTCGCCGGCGGCCCGACGTGGCCCAGCCGGCCAACTGACGGGCGCCCTCGTTGTCCTTGCTCATGCGGTCACATCCGCGATCAACGAAGCGGGGGTGTGCAAGTGCAGGATGTCGGGGTTGCGACCCACCGAACCGCTGGCGATCTCCAGCGCATCCGCGAGGGTGCTGGCGGCGCGATGCCCCAATCGCTCGGCGCTGGCCCGATCCGCACCGACCCAGATGATGTCGCTGCAGTGAGCAGCCGCCGGCTGAATCGCGTCCCACAACTGCAACGGGTGCGTGCCGTGGAAGGCATTCTGGGTCCGATACAGGCTGGCGTACCACTCATCGGAGACGAAGCGCTCCTCGTGCTCGGCATGGATCCGGGCAGAGTCGGTGGTGAGCGGCAGCACTTCGGCGAAGAAGTCGGCGGACGCGGCATGGAAGCGCGCGTTGAACTCTTGCGGCAGGGGGTGGAAGAGAATCATCGCCCCGCCCTGGCGGACGGCCGGCTGGCCCGTGTGGGCACCGAACGTCCGAGCGAGGGTATCCCACGCCGCGATCAAGGGGTTCATCACCGCGTCCTGGTTGTGCTCAGTCACCGGGGCCGGGCCGGCGATGACGATGTCCGCCTGAGCGCCAACGTCAACCCGCTGCTGATCGAGCAGGATTCCCCGGCTAACCTCGCCAACCGCGCTGGTTTCGCCACCGGTCGCCGCCAGCACGCCATAGGGCGCGGAGGGCACATCGAGGAGGAGCCGGCGTACGCGATGGGGCGCGAACTGCTGCAGCCGACGCAACGCGAGCGCATTCGCCCGGTCGCGGACATTCCACTCCCACTCACGCTTGCCCAGGAACCCGAGCCGCGGCGCGAACTGCGACTGGTCGAGCACGATCTCCAGATGCCACACGGTCAGGTGCTCGGCGAGCACCGCAACCACGTCGTCGGCGGCCTTCGCATCGGCGCCACCGCGGAGTTGCGCCCACGACTCAGCTGCACCCGTCACACCGGTCGCGAGCTGCTGCCAGCCGGTGTGCTCGAGCTCGGAGACCACGCTGACGTC
Source organism: Propionibacteriaceae bacterium (assembly GCA_030538175.1). GTDB lineage: Bacteria > Actinomycetota > Actinomycetes > Propionibacteriales > Propionibacteriaceae > Enemella. The sequence continues at coordinate 6,621 of JAUNUL010000067.1, forward strand.
GATGACGAGGTCCGCCTCGGCGACCACCTTGTTCACCCGCACCCCGGGCGCGAGCTCGACGAGATCCGGCGACTCCGCATCATGCGGACCGATCAGACCATCGCTGGCGAACGACCGGTGCACCCGCTCCCCCACCAGACCACGGATCTCGGCCTCGCTCGCGAGCCGGCGCAGGCCGTTGGCGGCAACGAGTTGAACGTCATCGATGCCGGCTGCGGCGGCCAGGGAGAGGATCTGCTCCAGTGCCTCGGTGCGGATATCCGGGCGGGCCATCGCCGGTGCGGGGCGAGCACCGTCGGTAAAGACGATCGCCACCTTGATCCCCGGCCGCAGGAGATCGCCGAGGGGAACAGCACCGACCGGCTCGGTGAGCGCCCGGCCGATGGCCAGGGCGGGATCGATGCCGGGCCGGGACTCCGCGGGATAGGCCACGCGGGTCCCCAGTGGCAGCCGCTCGAGCCGGCAGCCGGCTCCTTCGGCGATCAGCAGGGGTGGGGTGCGCTCGTCCACCTCGAGGACGAAACCGGGGCGGTTCATGGTCACTTCTCCTTAGGCGACGTGATCGACCAGCGCGGGGTCTGGGACATCGCGGCCCACTCCACCACTGACCAAGAGTTCTTCTGTGCTGCGCGCATCAACCCGATATCCGGGTTGACTGCGACAGGATGGCCGACCGCCGAGAGCATCGGCAGGTCGACGTGGGAGTCGGCGTACGCATAGGACTGCGCCAGATCGATCCCGTTGAGGCTCGCCCAATGTCGCAGCCAAGCCGGCCGGGACTCCCCAACCATCGGCGGACCGGACAGGAAGCCGGTGCAGATGCCGGTCTCATCGACCGACAGCTCGGCGGCCACGATGACATCGAACAGTGGCCGCAAGGGCCGGGTCAGCGGCCGGATCGCGCCGGTCATGAGCACGGTCGTGTGCCCCATCTCCCGATGTTCACGGATCCGGCGCACCGCGTCGGGTGACAGCCGATCGAGGATGTGCTCGGAGATCCGCTCGTCCACGGCCTGTTCCAGGGCGGCCAGGTTGGCGCCGGCGTACCGTCGATAGAGCGCCCGCAGGAACGTGCCCCGGTCGCGCCGCTCAGCGCGCAGGTAGCTCGGCAGCGACTTGACCAGGGACGCGATCTCGGATGCCTTGCCGGCGGCCCCGAGCTCGGGCAGCTTGGCCCACAGATAGGTCTCGACCACGTTGCCGCTCATCACGGTGCCGTCCAGGTCGAACACTGCGACGACCGTGGCCGGATCGGCGGTCGAGCGGCTCAGATCCTTATAGGTCGACGCGGTGGCGCCGCGGCGACGTCGCACCGCATCCATCCGACGCACCGGTGCGGTGACCGCCGGGCAGTGGATCTCCTCGATGTATTCCGTCCAGTCCACCGCTGCGGAGTCGAACGACCAGGTGTCGAGGTCATCGGCATGCAGCGAGCGGTGCAGGGCGAGCGTGTGGTCGTCCACGAAATGCAGCTCGGTCCTCAAGTACTCGCCATAGATCGTCAGATAGCGCCGCAGGAACCCGAGCCGCCCGGTCGCCTTGTCGAGCGACTTGGCGTACGCCCGCGTGCGGGCCGAACGGGGCGCGAAGCTGAGCACACGATCAGCCCACTTGGACGCCTTCTCCGACGTCGCCAGGAAGCCCTCCACCTGTGCCGAACCCGGCCAGTTCCAGATCGGCAGCTTCGTCTGCCCGCGATCACCACGGTCAAACGGGTGGTTGGTGAAATAGCGCCGCACATGCACATAGATGTCCCGGAACGTCAGCGGATTCCGGGCGCCCGAGTTCGAGTGATAGAACTCCGGCCGACCGACCTGCGGCTGGGTCGCGCAGACCGCGAGGATGCAGTTCACGACCATGTCGCACGGGATGATGTCGATCACCGAGTCCGGGGATGCGGGGATCTCGGGGAGGTCGCCCTTGCCGTACGCGAGGATGATCGGCTCGGCCATCTTGAACCCCTCGATCCACCCGGGATAGGGGTGTTTCAGCGAGGACTCCACGATGGCCGGACGGACGATCGACACCTGCATGTCGTGACCGAGGTCAGCGACGATGCGCTCCCCCATGGCCTTGGCAAACGTGTAGACGTCAGTCCAGCCGACTGACCGGGCACGCTCGGTGCCGGCCAGGACGAGCTGCTCATGGACCCATTCCTTGCGGCGACGCTCGGTGTCGGCGGCGGTGGTCAGGAAGCCGGCCTGGCGGTGTTCCTTCTCAGCTTGCTCCCGCAGCTCGGTCAGCCGCTCGGGGCTGCGGGACTCGATCTCGATCCGCTCGGCCAGCTTGAGGGCCCACTCGGTCTCGACCTGATAGTCCACGTCGTGTTCGTGGGCCTTCTCGGGGATGGCGCCGCGGCGGCGACCGGCGGTGTACGCCGTCGACACGTGCACGTAGTGCGGGACCTTCACGAGATTGCCGTCGTCATCGGACATGGCCTCGCGGAACTTGTCCAACAGAGCTTTGGTGCCGAGGACGTTGGTCTTGAACGCCTGGTCGATCGGCGGGTCGAACGACACGTCGCCGGCGCAGTGGATCAGCACGTCGGTGTCGCGCGGCAGATCCGGCACGTTGGGCAGGTCGCCCTCGATGACCTCAACGCGCGCGTCGAGCAGCTCCTCCGCCCCGCCCGCGGCCTCGCGGATATCGGCGAAGATGCGCTTCTTGACGAGCTGGATCATCCGGTCCCGGGCGGAGGCGGAGCCCTTGCGGCGCACGAGTACGCCAGCCTTGGTGTCCGGGAGCTCGGTCAGGATCTTCCACAGGATCTGTTCACCGATGAAGCCGGTGACGCCGGTGAGCACGATCTTCTTGCCGGCCAGGAGGTCTTTGAGACGACCGTCCAGGAGGGGGCCGTCGTGGACCTCGCCGCTGAGCAGCGCCTGTTGTGTCACTGGGGATCCTTGTCGGAGGTGGATGCCGGGGTGTCGCCGCGGGACACCGCGAGCGCATCGGCCAGGGTGAAGTTGCCGAGATAGAGAGCCGTGCCCACGATCGCACCCTCGATGCCGATCGGCACCAGGCCCCGCAGGCGGCGCAGATCCTCCAGCGAGGAGATGCCGCCGGAGGCGACGACGGGATTCTTCGTCCGGGCGCAGATGGCGCCGAGGACCTCGTAGTTGGGGCCGGTCAGCATGCCGTCGGACGCCACGTCGGTCACGACATAGCGGCGGCAGCCGGCGGCGTCGAGCCGGGCGACGGTTTCATAGACGTTGCCGCCCTCGGAGGTCCAGCCCCGGGCGGCGAGCTTCTCGCCCTTCACGTCGAGGCTGATCGCGATCCGGTCGCCGTGGCGGGCGATGATCTGCTCACACCACTCGGGGTTCTCCAGGGCGGCGGTGCCGATGTTGACGCGCGTGCATCCGGTGGCCAGTGCGCGCTCAAGGGATTCGTCGTCGCGGATGCCGCCGGAGAGCTCGACCTTCATGTCGGTCTCCTCGATGAGGCGGCCGATGACGTCGAGGTTGTTGCCACGGCCGAACGCAGCGTCGAGGTCGACCACGTGCAGCCACTCGGCGCCGCCGTCCTGCCAGCGGCGGGCAGCCTCGACCGGGTCGCCGAAGACCTTTTCGGTGCCATCAACACCTTGGACCAGTTGGACGGCCTGGCCGCCCTTCACATCAACTGCCGGCAGCAACGTCAAGGAATCCACCCGGGCATGTTATCGAAGATGCGGCGACAGCGACCCTGGCAGGCTGGGGCAGAGACTCGGCAGCGAAAGATGCCACGAGGATTTGTGCTGTCAGCGCGTGTGCGATGAGGAGAGATGCATGTCCGACCCAGCGATCCAGGATTTCTATGACCCCGACCTTGCCCAGTGCTTCGGCTGTGGGACCCAGAACCCGGCCGGACATCACTTCGCCACGCGTTGGTTGGCCGACGGCCGGACCGAAACCCGGTTCACGCCCGAGCCGGAACACACGGCGATCCGTGGTTTCGTCTATGGCGGGGTCGTCGCAAGCCTGATCGACTGCGCCGGCACAGGCAGCGCGGCTCTGGCCGCCGGTCGGGAGCGGGGTATCGACGCGGCGGTCGATGGAGCGCTGCGGTTCGTGACCGGCACCTTGGAAGTGCGGTATGAGCGCCCCACACCCATGGGCCCGGAACTGGTGTGCACCGGCGAGATCGTCGAGGTGGCGGGGCGCAAGGTCACGGTGGCGCTGAGCGTGACCGCCGAGGGTGCGGTCGTCGCGACCGGTCGGGTGATCGCCCTGGAGGCTCCCGCGACGATGACCGTCTGACGGTGACGGCCTTCGGAGCGCCAGTGGGGCGTTTGTGACACCGGGCACGACATCGGCCACCCTTCCGCGCGCCGATCAAACGCACCACCGACACGCGCAGCCCCCCGCGCGTCCTGCCAGATGTCACAAACGCACACCCACCCCCGCCGGGTTCGGGACTCGGATCAGCGAATGCCCTTGGAACACTCCTGCGCCCCGCACGTCACACGGTGAAAGTCACTGACCACGGCGGCGCCACAGTGGTCAGTTGCTTTCACAGTGGGGTGTCCGAGAAAGCTGGCTCGGGAGCCCGTGAAGGGATTCCCAAGGGGCAGGGCCCCTGGGAGCGTCCCT
>JAUNUL010000552.1 GCA_030538175.1 Propionibacteriaceae bacterium
TCCCGACCACCGGCCGTGGCGGCATCGTCCTGGGCCTGATCGACGCTCATCGAGATGACCTTTTTGAACCCGGAACCAAGGCTCATCACCTGGAAGCCGCCAGAGTCGGTGAACGTCGGGCCAGGCCAGTTCATGAACCGTCCGAGCCCTCCTGCCTCGTCAACGATGTCCGCACCGGGTTGGAGATAGAGGTGATACGCGTTCGACAGCAGGGCCTGCGCACCGAGCTCGGCCATCGTCTCCGGCAGCACACCCTTGACCGTGGCCTGCGTGCCCACCGGGATGAAGGCCGGCGTACGGATCTGTCCGTGCGGGGTGCTGATCACCCCTGTCCGACCACCGCCCCGGTCATCCAGGCGCGTCCCGATCTCAAATCCGAATCCCGTCACGGCAGACCAGCCTAGGCCTCAATGCCGCACGCCAAATCCGGGGCTTGTCGTTCGATGAGGCCACGCGCTCGAAAGCACTGTTGCCGTCAGGACGGCTTGGGCAACCAATCTGCTCACGCTGAAAGGAAATGCCCTGGGGGCAGTTCGGAGGTCTCGCCAGGGAGCAAGGTGCATTAGTGTTCCCTATGCATTGATAGCGATACCTAATGGCTTCAGTTCCGGAAGGCCCTCATGACACTCCAGACCACGCCCATGGCGCGCACACCAGCCAGCAGAGTGCTCGAACTCGTGCGTCGCTGCGGAACGGTCAAGCGTGAGGAACTCGCCCGGCGCACCGGCCTCAGCCCCGCCACGGTGGCCCGAGCGGTCTCAGCGCTCATCGATGCCGGGCTGCTGCGCTATGGGCGGGAAAGCCGAACCGACCGTGGGCTCGGGCGTCCCGGGACCCCACTCCAGATCGACGATCGCCGCTTTGTTGTCATTGGCATCCATCGCGGACGGCACGTGACGACGGTGGCGCTGGGCGATCTCACCGGTCGGGTGCTGGATGCGCGCATCCACCGTCCGCACCCATCGCGGCCGGCTGTGCGATTCGACGGCGACGTGATCGGCGGCCTCGTCACGGAGTTGCTCGCCGCAACACCCGGGCGACAGCCACTCGCGGTCGGCCTGGTGGCGCCCTGGCGCGAACTCGGCTGGGAGCAGGCGGACCTTGCAGAACATGCGCACGACCTGCTGGGCCTCGACGTGGCGACGAGCGAACACATCGCGGCCATGGCGAGCGCCGAGTTCTTGGTGGAGACCGGGCCGGCGACCGGGACCAGTGCGTTCGTTTACGCGCGCGAGACCGCGGGATTCTTGGTTGTCGATCACGACGGGGAACGACCGGCCGTCTCCCGCGAAACCAGCCTCAACCACTTCCCCACCGGATCGTCGGCGTCGTGCGAGTGCGGCCGAACCGGCTGCTTCATCGCGACGGTCGGCGACTCGGCGCTCGCGCGCGAGGCGTACGCACGGGGTTGGATCTCCGAGCCCCGCATCGACGAGGTGTTCCGCGCCGCACAGGCTGGCGCGCACGGGCCGAGGACGCTGCTGGCCGAACGCGCTCGTGTCTT
>JAUNUL010000553.1 GCA_030538175.1 Propionibacteriaceae bacterium
CGTCATGGCCGTGGAGCATCGATCGCGCGCTCGTGTTGCTCGTCTTCTATGTGGCCGGGGCGATGCTGTCAGACCGACTGCGCGCGCTCCGGCGTCCGCCCTCATGGTTGCTCGGGGCCGTCGTCCTTGCCGGCTACGGAACGATGCTGGGCTTGGCGATGACCAACGATCCCGTCGACTACGTGAACGAGTGGTACGGCCACCCGGCCCTGTTCTATGCCGCGGCGGCCTGCGGCATCGTTGCGACGCTCGCGCTCGCGTGGCTCTTGGAGCCCGTACGTGCATTGAGCAGCATCGGGGCGGCATCCCTCACCATCCTCGTGCTGCACAAGTTCCCCGTGGTGGGCCTGCAGGTCCTGGCGTCGAGGTGGACCGAACTCGCCGTCTGGCAGGGAGTGCTGGTCGTGCTCGGCATCTCCGTGGTCGCCACCCTGCTCAGCTGGGCGTGCCATCGGCCCTTGGTGCGCTGGATGCCCTGGTCGATCGGGGTGTGGGCCCGATCCGGCCCGCGGCGCGGTGCCGGCCTGCGACGGTCAGTGGGTCAGTAGGCTCCACGCTTGCCGACAACGGCGCCGAACGTGCGCAGCAGGATCGACAGGTCTTGCACCATCGACCAGTTGTCGACGTAGTACAGGTCAAGCCGCACCGTGTCATCCCATGAGAGGTCGGAGCGCCCGGACACCTGCCACAGGCCGGTCATGCCGGGGCGGACGTCCAGCCGGCGGCGGACATGGTCCTTGTACTCCGCAACCTCGGTCAGCAGCGCTGGGCGCGGCCCGACCAAGCTCATGTGACCCAACCAGACGTTGAACAGCTGGGGGAGTTCATCCAGTGAGTAGCGGCGGATGAACTTGCCCACGCGCGTGATGCGCGGGTCATCCACCATCTTGAACAGCACGCCGTCAGAGTTGTTGTGCGCCTGGAGCTGCTTGAGGCGCTCCTCGGCGTCGACAACCATGGAACGGAACTTGAACATCTCGAAGGGCTCGCCGTGGTGCCCGGCGCGGACCTGACGGAAGAGGATGGGGCCCCCATCGGACTTGACGGCGAGTGCCACCGCCAGAAGGAGGGGCGACCCCAGCAGGATCAGGAAGCTGGAGCCGATCAGGTCGAAGAGACGTTTCCAGGCGTGACCGGCCGAGGATGCCCGTGGCTGCTCGATGTGCACGAGAGGAATGCCCGCGACGGGGCGGATGTCCATCCGCTGCGCCGAGATGTCGGTCAACGAGGGCACGACGATGGTCTGGGCATGGGCGTCCTGCAACTCCCTGGCCAACAGATTGAAGTCGCGCCCCGACCGGAACGATCCCTCAGCGAAGACGACAGCATTGGCCCCCGTGTGGCCCAGCACCTCGACGGTGTCCTCGGGGCAGCCGAAGATCGGGATGCCAGAGCGCGTCTCCTCCTCGTCGGAATCGCTGGCCAGCGCACCCACGACTTCGTAGCCGAGCCAGCGTTCGCGGTTGAGCACGGCAGCAACATCCTCGATGTGGTCGAGGT
>JAUNUL010000068.1:0-9734 GCA_030538175.1 Propionibacteriaceae bacterium
GCCAGCAGGCCGTTGACGAAGACCGGTGAATCGTCGGTGGACAACTCATCGGCCAGCAGCACGGCCTCGGAGATCGCGATGCTGTTCGGGACGTCGGTGTGGACGATCTCGAAGACGCCGATGCGCACGGCGGCACGGTCGACGCGCGGCATCCGCAACACCGTCCACCCGGGCGCCAGCGCTGCCTGGATCCGCTCGTCGATCGGCGTCAGGTTCTCCACCACCCCGTGCACCAGCTCCTCTGTGAAGAGGCGGATGGGCGGCGACATGTCCTCGGTGTGCAGGGCCGCCCGCTCGATGAGCACCTCGAGCGGGCTGATCCCGCGGACCTCGGCCTCGAACAGGATGTCGAGGGCACGCTTGCGCGCCTTCGAGCGCGTGGACATCTGTCGGGGCGGCTTCTGGTTCTTCGACGGCCCGATCAGCTCCAGTTCAGCAGGGTCGAACGTGGACATCAGGAGGTGACGCGACCCAGGTAGTCACCGGTGCGGGTGTCGACCTTGACCTTTTCACCCTGGGACAGGAACAGGGGGACCTGGATCTGCTTGCCGGTCTCGACCGTCGCGGGCTTGGTGCCACCGGTCGAGCGGTCGCCCTGCAGGCCCGGCTCGGTGTACGTGATAACCAGTTCGACCGATGCGGGGAGCTCGATGAACAGCGGGTTGCCCTCGTGCGTGGCGACCGTCGCCATCTGCTCCTCGAGCATGTAGTCCTTGGCGTCGCCGACGATGTCATCGGGGATCACGATCTGGTCATAGGTGGTCATGTCCATGAACACGAAGCCGGTGCCATCGTGATAGAGGTACTGCATATCGCTGCGGTCAACCGTCGCCGCCTCGACCTTGGTGTCGGAGTTGAACGTCTTGTCGACGGTCTTGCCGGTCATCACGTTCTTGAGCTTGCTGCGCACGACCGCGTTGCCCTTGCCCGGCTTGTGATGCTGGAACCAGGTCACCTGCCAGAGCTGACCGTCGAGGTCGAGGACCATGCCGTTCTTGATGTCGTTTGTCGAAACCGATGCCACTGTGTGCCTTTCGCAGATGAGCCGACCGCCCATTCTAGCCGCCAGCACCGCACCGATAGTTTCACGTCATGAGCGACTCACCCCTCATCGAACGGCTGCGCGGCTTCACGACGACGATCTTCTCGGAGATGTCCCAACTCGCGACGCGCCACGACGCGATCAATCTCGGCCAGGGTTTCCCGGATACCGCGGGCCCGCAGGAGGTGCTGGACACGGCAGTCCACGCGATCCGGGACGGCGCGAATCAATATCCCCCAGGTCACGGCATCCCGGACCTGCGCCGGGCGGTGACCGAGCACCAACACCGGTTCTATGGCCTGGAGCTCGATCCGTTCAGCCAGGTCATGGTGAGCGCCGGCGCCACCGAGGCGATGACGGCGGCGATCCTCGCGCTGTGCGAGATCGGTGACGAGGTCATCGCCCTGGAACCCAGCTATGACTGTTATGCGGGTGCGGTCGCCATGGCGGGTGGCGTCTTCAAGCAGGTACGCCTGCACGAGCCGGCGTACACCCTCGACGTCGCGGAACTCGAGGCGGCGATCAGCCCGCGGACGCGGATCCTCATCATCAACACACCGCACAACCCGACCGGCCACGTCCTGACCGAGGCCGAGCTGCGCGGGATTGCCGAACTGGCGATCCGCCACGACCTGATCGTGCTCACCGACGAGGTCTATGAGCACATGGTGTTCGACGACCATCGGCACATCCCGCTCGCGACGCTGCCGGGGATGTTCGAACGGACCGTCACGATCTCGTCGGCGGGCAAGACGTTCTCGGTGACGGGTTGGAAGATCGGCTGGCTGTCGGCGCCTGCCGAGTTCATCGATGCGATCCACACGACGAAGCAGAACATGACCTATGCCAGCGGCACGCCGTTCCAGCACGGGGTCGCGGCCGGTCTCGCCCTGCCGGCCGACCGGTTCCGGGCGATCGGTGCGGGCTATCAGCAGCTGCGCGATCTGCTCGCCGAGGGCCTCACCGCGGCAGGCTTGAAGGTACATCCCGTCGGCGGCACGTTCTTCATGATGGCCGACATATCCAGCTTGAATTTCGATGGTGACGGCTATGAGTTCTGCCGCCAACTCCCAGAACGGACCGGTGTCGCGGCGATTCCGGCACAGGTGTTCTATGGTGAGCCGCAGTCCGCGCAGAACCTCGTCCGCTTCTGCTTTGGCAAGCGTCCGGAGGTGCTCGCCGAGGCTGCCGCGCGGCTCCACCGCTGGTGATCGCGGCCCTGCCGCCGCCAAAGAACATCGATGAAGACAAGGTGATATTTCCGATGGCCGAACCCTCCAACGTCACACGCGCCCTGCGCTCGGGCATCGGCACGGACACGTCTGCGGGTGCGGTAATCCCCCCGATTCACCTGAGCACGACGTACACGTTCGCCGGCTTCAACGAGCCACGCCCCCATGACTATGCGCGGGCCGCCAATCCGACCCGCGAGCTGCTCGCCGACGCCATCGTCACCCTCGAAGGCGGAGCGGGCGGCGTCGTGTGCGGTTCCGGCATGGGCGCGATCGCCACCGTCCTGCTCGCCATGCTCAAGGTCGGCGACTCCATCGCGATTCCCCACGACTGCTATGGCGGTTCGTGGCGGCTGTTCCACCGGTTGGCCGAGCGGGGTGGGTTCACCGTGCACACGCTCGACTTCACCCAGACCGAGGAGTCGATCGCGGCAGTGACCGAGCTGGCCCCGACCGTCGTCTGGCTGGAGACGCCCTCCAATCCCCTGCTGCGGATCACCGACCTGGCCCCGATCATCGCCGCGGCGAAGGCCGTCGGCGCCAAGACGGTCGTCGACAACACCTTCCTCACCCCGATCCTCCAGCAGCCGCTCGCGCTGGGCGCGGACATCGTCGTGCACTCAACGACGAAGTACCTCAACGGCCACTCCGACGTGATCGGCGGTGCTGTCGTCGCGGCCGATGCCGTGGACGCCGAGATGTGTGACTTCTGGGCCAAGACCGCGGGCACCATGGGCAACGCCTTCGACTCGTGGATGGTGCTGCGGGGGATGCGTACGCTGCCCATCCGCATGCGCGCCCACGAGGCCGGCGCCGCTGCTGTGGCCGCCGCACTCGCGGACCACCCGGACGTGCTCGCGGTGCACTACCCCGGTCTGCCGGATCACCCCAGTCACGAGATCGCCGCCCGTCAGCAGGCGGGCTTCGGCGGCATGGTGTCGTTCGAGTTGGCCGGTGAGCTTCAGGTCCGGTCGTTCATCGATGGCCTGCAGTGCTTCTCCCTCGCCGAGTCCCTCGGCGGCACGGAATCGCTGATCTCCCACCCGATCACGATGACCCATGCCTCCATGAGCCCGGATGCGCTCGCCAAGGCCGGCCTCACCGATGGCCTGCTGCGGCTATCGGTCGGGCTGGAGGATCCTGCGGACCTGATCGCGGATCTGCTGGAGGGTCTGGAGCGCGCCGCCGGCTGAACCACCGCACCGGGGAGCCCGAACAGGCACCTGGACAACTGTGACTGGCATCACACCGATGGCGGTGGACACCCTTGGATTAGGGCTATTAGGTTTGCCTTACCTAAGCTACTTAAGGCTTGCCTAACCTAACCCGAAGGAGTTGCCTCCGATGCACCGTCGCCTCGTCGCTCTCGTGGCAGTACTCATGCTCGCCCTCACCGCCTGTGGCCAGTCCGGCCAAGGATCGGAGGCTGAGCCTGCCGCGGCGAGTCGCAGCATCGCCCACGTGCAGGGCTCGACCGAGATCAAGGGCACTCCCGACAAGGTCGTGGTCATGGACTTCGGAGCGCTTGACTCGATGAAGGCACTGGGCCTGTCCGACAAGGTGGTGGGTCTTCCCAAGCGCGGCCTGCCGAAGTTCCTCGACGAGTTCGGTGCTGAGAAGTACGCCGATGTTGGCACCCTGCAGGAGCCGAATCTCGAGACGATCAACAAGCTGGATCCTGACCTGCTCATCATCGGCGGACGCTCCGCCGCGAAATATCCCGAGCTGAGCCAGCACTGGCCCACGATCGACATCAGCTTCAAGGCCGACAAGGGCCTGTTGGACGGCACCGAGGCATCGGCCACCCCGATCGCGGAGATCTTCGATAAGCAAACCGAACTGTCGGAGAAGATGACCGCCCTGCGGACGAAAGCCAACGGGATGCAGTCTGCGGGAGCAGCCGCGGGCAAGGGGCTGATCGTGATGACGTCCGGTGGCAAGGTCAGCCTCCACGGTGAGAACTCTCGCTTCGGCGCGATCCACACCATCCTTGGCGTTCCCCTCGCCAAGGAGAACATCGCGACCGACGGTCATGGGGAGCCCGCCACGTTCGAACTGCTCGCCGAGATCAACCCCGATGTCATGTTCGTCGTCGACCGCGACGCCGCCGTTGGCACCGAAGGTCAGAACGCCCGCCAGATCCTCGACAACGAGCTCGTCCATCGCACCAAGGCCTGGCAGAACAACAAGCTCGTCATGCTCGACGGCTCGCGCTGGTACATCGCCATCCACGGCCTCGACAACGCCGGCGCCATGCTCGATGAGGCCGTCGCAGGGCTCAAGGGATGACCCTCCTCGACCTGCATCGCCATGATTTCCCCGGTGTCGTGACCTCCAGCACGACACCGGGGGAGATCCCTCGGAACTCAAGCCGCACGTCACCTGCGGCCGGGCGACGGACCACTCGGTCTCTTCTCCGGATCACAGCCTGGAGCTTGGCTCTCGTGGCGTTCGGGGCTCTCGTAGTCGCCAGCCTTCTGATCGGCGCGGGCACCCTGGACTCGCAGATCCTCTGGGCTTCCCGAGTGCCACGCACGATCGCCGTCGTCCTGGCGGGCGCGGCCATGGCGCTCGGCGGGTTGCTGATGCAACTGCTGGTGCGCAACCGCTTCGTGGAGCCGTCCACCGTTGGCACGACGGAGTCCGCGGGTGCGGGCCTGCTGATCGCCACGCTCTGGATGCCGGCGATGCCGGTGGCGGGCAAGATGGGCATCGCTGTTCTCGCCGGACTCCTCGGCACTGCCCTGTTCCTGCAGGTGATCCGTGCCGTCCCCGCCCATTCCGCGATCGTCGTGGTGCCGCTGGTCGGGCTGATGCTGTCGGGCGTCATCGCCGCAGCAACCACGTTCATCGCCTATCACTTCGATCTGCTGCAGACCATGACCATGTGGATGACCGGTGATTTCTCCGGCGTGATCCGCGGCCGTTTCGAGCTGCTCTGGCTCGTCGGCGTCCTGCTTGTGGTGACGTATCTCTTCGCCGATCGCTTCACCGTGGCCAGCCTCGGCAAGGACCATGCGACCAGCCTCGGGCTCAACCATCGCGCCGCCATGGCGATCGGACTCGGCATTGTGGCGGTGAGTTCGGCCGTCTGTGTCGTGGTGGTGGGCGGGCTCCCCTTCTTGGGACTGGTGGTGCCGAACTTGGTCAGCATGGCGATGGGTGACAACCTGCGGCGTTCACTGCCGGTCATCTGTCTCGGCGGCGCCGGCTTCGTGCTCGCCTGCGACATTCTCGCGCGGGTCGTCAACTTCCCCTATGAACTGCCCGTCGGCATCATCGTCGGCGTGGTCGGTGCGGCCGTCTTCCTGACGATGCTCGTACGCCGGCGAGGTCTGCGATGACCACCATCCTGCAGGCGCGGAAGCCGCTGCGGGCCACCTCCCCGCGGGGCATGCGGCCGGGCGTACGCATCGCGATCATGGGGGCACTGGCCTTGGTCGCGATCGCTGCGTACTACCTGATCGACTCGGACGGGAACCTCGACTTCGTGCTGACCTATCGCTCCCGCAAGGTCGCCGCCCTGGTCCTCGTCGGTTGGGCGATCGCGGTGTCGACGGTGCTGTTCCACACGATCACCACGAATCGGATTCTGACGCCGTCGATCATGGGCTTCGACTCGCTCTATGTCCTGATCCAGACGGCTGGGATCTTCTTCCTCGGGACCACTCTGATCAATTCGCTCGGGCCAGAACTGCAGTTCGGTATCAATGCCGGTCTGATGCTCGTCATGTCCGTCGGCTTGTTCACCTGGTTGCTGACGCGCATGGGCAACTCGGTGCACCTGCTGGTCCTCGTCGGCATCGTCGCCGGAACACTGCTCCGGTCCGGCGCCGCCCTGATGCAACGGATCATGGAACCCAATGCCTTCCTGATCCTGCAGAACCGGCTGTTCGCGTCCTTCAGTTCGGTCCAGACCAATCTGTTGATCCTGTCCGCGGTGTTGATTGCCGTGACCAGCGTGTTCGTGTGGCGGAAGCGCCACGCGTTGGACGTGCTGGCGCTGGGACCGGATGTCGCAACGGCCTTGGGGGTGGACCACCGGCGGTCGCTGTTGTGGGTTCTCATCGCGGTGTCGATCCTGGTGTCAGTGTCCACGGCGCTGGTCGGGCCGATCACGTTCTTCGGGTTGCTGGTCGCGAACTTGGCGTACGTCCTGGTCGGCTCCCATCGCCACGCCCACACGCTGATCGCTGCCTCGCTGCTGGCGGTGATCACGTTGGTCGGCGGACAGGCAGTCCTTGAGCATGTGTTCAACCAGGGCACGGTCTTGAGTGTCATCATCGAGTTCCTTGGAGGAATCGTGTTCATCGCCCTGCTGCTGGGGAGTCGTCGCCGGTGATCTCCATCGAGAAGCTGACCAAGCGCTATGGGTCCTCGACCGTCGTTGACGATGTCACCCTGGACCTTCCGACCGGCGGGGTGACGGCCATCATCGGGCCCAACGGAGCCGGGAAATCGACGATGCTCAGCATCATTGCCCGTCTGCTCGACGCGGACTCAGGTGGGGTCACGGTCGGGTCGCTGAACGTGGCCGAGTGCGACACCAAGGAGCTCGCGAAGGTCCTTTCGGTGCTGAAACAGGACAATCATCTGTCCGTACGCCTCACTGTCGCGGACCTCGTCGCCTTCGGGCGCTATCCCCACTCCGGGGGCCGGCTCAGTGACCTGGACCGGCAGATCGTCGACGCGGCCATTGCGTATCTCGACCTCGATGACCTCCGGCACCGCTTTCTCGACGAAATGTCCGGTGGGCAGCGGCAGCGGGCGTTCGTCGCGATGGTCCTGGCCCAGGACACCGACTATGTGCTGCTCGACGAGCCGTTGAACAACCTGGACATGTCCCATGCCCGGGCGATGATGCGCCGACTCCGACGGGCTGCCGACGAACTCGGCAAAACCATCGTGGTCGTGATCCACGACATCAACTTCGCCTCGGTGTGGTCGGACCACATCGTGGCAATGAAGAACGGGCGGGTCGCAGCGGTGGGGCCCCCCGACGTGATCATCACCGAGGACGTCCTGCAACAGGTCTATGACATGGACCTCACCGTCCATGAGGTCGCGGGCCAGCGTTTCGCGCTCTACTACACCTAGGGCCAGCACTGCGCGCAAAGCCCCCTCATGGCACGCCAAGCTGTGCACGCTTGCACCTTTGGGTTAGCGTCCTGCCATGACTTCTGAGCTGCCTCCCCACGTCCAGGCCATCCTCGACGGCGATTATGGGTTGGAGGAGTGTTTCGACATCATGCGCGCAGCTCGTGTGAAGGCCGAATATCGCTTCCACCCCGACGCCGAGCACTCCAACGAGCAGCTCGCCGAAGCGGTCGCCGCGATGCTCGCACCCCTCAAGGACCTGAGCGACCAGGCCGAGATGAGCCTGCGCGCCCTGGAGGAACGCCTCCTCAACCCGTGAGCTCGGCACTCACATCCTGCGCCCTGGCGTGGGCCTCGGCATGAGTGCTGAGCCGACCCCGCTGACGAGGGTCCTCGGTGACCTGATCACCGAATGGCAGCTCGCCCCGGCCGGGGATCTCCTGCAAACTGCGGCCTCGCTCGTGCAACCCGTCATCGATGCTGACGGGGTGCGCTGCGCTGTCAAAGTGTCGACCGCCGACGATGACAACCGCGGCGAGTCCGGGACCCTGCAGGTGTGGGGTGGTCAGGGGGCTGCGGAGTTGCTCCGCGCCGATCCCCGGCGCCGAGCAGTCCTCCTCGAATGGTTGGACGACCCGCTCACCAACCAACCGACGGACACGGCGCTCACGGAAGTGGCGCGGCTCTATGGCGTACTGCATCGACCCGCGGCACCCCAACTGCCGTCGCTGTTCGAGGCGGCTGCCCGCTGGCTGACGGACCTGGAAGCGCTCGGCCGGGAGGTGCCCGCTCCCCCACGCTTCGTCGCCCAAGCTCTCCACGCCGGCCGCGAACTCATCAGTGGGAAGCCGACCCACGTCATCCACGGGGACCTGCACGACGGCAACGTGCTGTGGCGCTCCCGTACCGACGAGTGGGTTGCGATCGACCCGAAGGGCTATCGCGGGGACCCGGCGTACGAACCGGCCCCCATGCTGTGGAACCGCTGGGACGAGCTCGGCTGGAATCCGGGCGAATCCATCCGGGACCGCTTCTATGCCCTGGTCGACGAGGCCGGACTCGACGAACGCCGGGCCCGCGACTGGGTGGTGGTTCGGGCCATGGTGAACGTCTCCTGGACGGTCCTGGATGCGCGCGCCGAACGCCGGGCGCTGAGCGTGGCCGATCATGAATGGGTCACCCGCAACGTCACATTGGCGAAAGCGATGCAGGACGTCCGCCCCTGAGACCTGGCTCGCACGGTCTCACCTCGCACAATCGGTTTTGTCGGTCGTGACCGGTACCTTGTTCCGGTGGAAGCGATCCAGGTCCGCGGTGCGCGGGAAAACAATCTGAAGTCCGTCGATGTCGATGTCCCCAAGCGTCAACTCACCGTGTTCACCGGAGTCTCGGGGTCGGGCAAATCGTCCCTGGTTTTCGGGACGATCGCGGCGGAGGCGCGGCGGCTGATCGACGAGACCTATGAGGTCTTCGTGCAGAACTTCATGCCGGCCCAGCCCCAGCCGGATGCCGATGAGCTGCGCAATCTGACCCCGGCGATCCTGGTCAGCCAGGACCAGATGGGTGCCAACACCCGCTCGACGGTGGGCACGGCGACCGACGCCTATGCGGTGCTGCGCACGATCTTCGCGCACCTCGGGGAGCCGGTGTTGCACGCGCCGATCCGTTTCTCGTTCAACGATCCGCGCGGCATGTGCACCGAATGCGCCGGGTCCGGCCGGGTGTCCGCCATCGATGTGGATGCGCTCGTCGACCCGACCAAGTCCCTGGCCGAGGGAGCGATCGATTTCCCCGGGTACGGAGTGGGCACGTGGATGTGGAAAATGTACGCAGAGTCGGGCCTGATCGACCCGGAGAAGCGGATCGGGGACTATTCGGCCGATGAGCGGGAGCTGCTGCTGCACAGCGGCGAGCGGAAGGTCACGCTCAACGGCATCAACATGACCTATGAGGGCCTGATCCCGCGGATCACCAAGTCGGCGCTGAGCAAGGACGTCGACTCGATGAAGCCGGCGATGAAGGCGGCGGTGGAACGGATCGCGTCGTTCGCCGTCTGTTCCGCCTGTGCTGGGTCGCGGCTGAACGCCGAGGCCAACGCTGTGCGCTTGGGGGGCAAGTCCATCCATGACTGCACGCGGATGGAGATCGAACAGCTCGATGAGTTCTTGGCGGGGCTCGGTGAGGTCGATGGTGGCGTCCCGCTCGTCGCGAAGCTCCGCGAGCAGCTCGCTGGGTTCCTGTCGATCGGTTTGGGCTATCTCAGCCTGGATCGCCCGGCCTCGACGTTGTCCGGAGGTGAGGCGCAGCGGGTGAAGATGGTGCGCCACCTTGGCAGCGCACTCACTGACGTCACCTATGTCTTC
>JAUNUL010000068.1:9744-10848 GCA_030538175.1 Propionibacteriaceae bacterium
CCCACGATCGGGCTGCATCCCCACGATGTGCAGTTGATGAACGGTCTGCTTCAGCAGCTGCGCGACAAGGGCAACACGGTGCTGGTCGTCGAACACAAGCCTGAGGTCATGGCGGTCGCCGATCATTTGATCGACCTCGGCCCGAAGGCCGGTGACCATGGTGGTGAGGTCGTCTTCGCTGGCGACTTCGCTGGGCTCAAGGCGTCCGGCACGCTGACCGGCAACCATCTCGAGCGCCGGCAGCCGGTCAAGGACGACCCGCGTACGCCGACCGGGTGGATCGAGATCCGTGACGCGCGCGAGAACAACCTCGGCGGGGTCGATGTCGATGTGCCGAAGGGCGTGCTCGTGGCGGTGACGGGTGTCGCCGGGTCGGGCAAATCCTCGCTGATCCACGGGTGCCTGCCGCGCGAGGGCGTGTCTTTCGTGGACCAGTCCGCGATCAAGGGCTCGCGGCGGTCGAACCCGGCAACATACACCGGCATCCTCGACCAGATTCGCAAAGTCTTCGCCAAGGCGACCGGCACCAAGCCGGCGCTGTTCTCCGCAAACTCCGAGGGCGCCTGCCCGGACTGCAAGGGCCTCGGCGTGATCATCCACGAGCTCGGCTTCATGGCGACGGTCGAGACCCCGTGCGAGACCTGTGAGGGGCGGCAGTTCACCGCCGAGGTGCTGGAGCTGACGCTGCGCGACAAGTCGATCGCTGACGTGATGGCGATGAGCATCGAAGAGGCGCACGAGTTCTTCACCGAGAAGACGATCCGGCCGATGTTGGCGAAGCTGGTCGATGTCGGGCTGTCATATGTCCGCCTCGGTCAGCGGCTGAACTCCCTGTCCGGTGGCGAGCGGCAGCGGCTGAAGCTGGCGATGCAGGATCAGAGCCAGCCGGTGCTGGTCCTCGACGAGCCGACCAGCGGCCTGCACATGGCTGACGTCGACAACCTGATCGGACTGCTCGATCGGGTTGTGGATGCCGGGCACACGGTCATCGTCATCGAGCACAACCTCGATGTGATCGCGCGCGCGGACTGGATCATCGACATGGGTCCGGGTGCCGGTCATGCGGGTGGCCAGGTGGTCTTTTCGGGTACGCCGACCCAGCTC